>JBGSIY010000602.1:0-9631 GCA_041742275.1 Pirellulaceae bacterium
GACTCGGATTGCGACTCGCGGACGCAGGCCCAGCCATTGGCGGGCCCTGCTATTCGCTGGCCCTGCCATTCCATGCTTCTGTGCGACTAAATTGGGCGTTTGAATTGCGTGTCTAAACTCCGCCGGTGGGAATGCAGCAAATGCTGTATCCAATGTCACCGTGAATTTGCAAATGCCGCGATTTTCTCGTTGACTTTCTTGTCAGAGTAACCAAAAAAATACTGAGTCTTGTTCAGCAAACGAGTCAGGGTTGAACTAGACTATAGTTGGATGCACGCCCAAATAAATCGACCTTGATTTTTTTGGCAATCGAACGAAGTGCAAGATAAGAATCGCTCAAATGGATCTTCTGAATAAAAAAAAGGCTATCGCAAATGATACAGCATGCGACGTTACTGCTCGTGCTCCTGTTAGTAATGGGGAACGTCAACGAAACTCAGGCGCAATTGGGAGTTCCTCCGGATGAGGTTCTTGCGCAAATTGAGTACCGATCGATTGGCCCATTTCGCGGCGGTCGCGCTGCGGCAGTGGAGGGGGTTACGGGTAAGCCAAATTTGTTTTACATGGGCGCCACTGGTGGTGGTGTATGGCGAACGGAAGATGGCGGCTCGCATTGGATCAATATCTCAGACAAATATTTCGGAGGCTCGATTGGTGCGATTAGCGTGGCTCCTAGCAATGCGAATGTGATTTATGTCGGTGGTGGCGAAGTGACTGTTCGCGGCAATGTCTCCCATGGCGATGGCGTATGGAAATCGAATGACGCGGGAAAGACTTGGAAGCATGTGGGTTTGGGCGATACGCGGCACATTCCTCGTATCCGCATTCATCCTCGCGACGAACAGACGGTCTATGTAGCGGCCTTGGGGCATCTCTTTGGTCCCAATCGTGAGCGTGGCGTGTTTCGCTCTCGTGATGGTGGAGAGACATGGCAAAATATCTTATTCGTGAACGATGAAGTGGGGGCTGTCGATTTAGTGTTCGATCCTAATGATCCCAGTATTTTGTACGCGTCGACCTGGCGCGTCCTGCGTACACCTTATAGTCTCGAAAGTGGTGGCGAGGGTTCGGGACTATGGAAAAGCATCGATGGAGGTGATACGTGGCAAGAGATTACGCGAAACGCCGGACTGCCAGGTGGCACGATTGGGATAAGTGGCGTTGCTGTATCGCCCGTTGATTCCAATCGAGTGTGGGCCATTATCGAAGCGGAAGAGGGTGGTTTGTTTCGTAGTGACAACGCCGGCGAAACCTGGCGTCGCATCAACGACGATCGCAACTTAAGGCAGCGGGCCTGGTATTACACTCGGGTCTATGCGGGGCCACAGGATCGCAACGAAGTCTATGTCCTCAATGTGGGATTCTGGCGTTCGGAGGATGGAGGGGTGAAATTTGATTCCATTGATACCCCGCACAGTGACCACCACGATTTGTGGATCGCACCGGAGGATCCACAGCGAATGGCGATTGCCGACGATGGCGGTGTGCAAGTTTCGTTCAACCGCGGGGAAACGTTCTCGACTTATGAAAATCAACCCACCGCTCAGTTTTATCGTGTAACAACCGATAATCACTTTCCCTACCGGATTTATGGTGCCCAACAAGACAACTCGACCATCCGAATTGCCCATCGATCATCCGGCCGAAATTTGACCGAGCGGGATTGGGAGTCCACCGCGGGGGGTGAAAGTGGGTTTTTGGCCCCCGATCCGTTGAATCCCGAGATCGTCTACGGCGGATCTTACGGCGGGTACCTGGAACGTATGAATCATGCCACAGGTGAATCGAGGACGATCACCGTTTGGCCAGACAACCCGATTGGCTATGGTGCGGGAGACATTCGCTATCGTTTTCAGTGGAACTTTCCCATATTCTTCTCTCCGACCAATCCTAAAAAGCTTTACGCGGCAGCCAATGTATTGTTTGTGACCGAAAACGAAGGGCAATCCTGGAAGCAAATTAGTCCGGATCTGACCCGCAATGATCCGCGAAAGTTAGGATCGTCCGGGGGTCCGATCACACAAGACAACACCAGCGTGGAATATTACTGCACGATATTTGCCGCTATGGAATCTCAGCACGATGCCAACACAATTTGGGTTGGCAGTGATGATGGGCTCTTGCATGTAACACGCGATGGTGGCGAAAAGTGGGACAATGTCACCCCCCCCGAGATGCCCGAATGGTCGATGATCAATAGCATTGAGATACATCCGACGGAGCCGGGTGGGCTGTATGTCGCCGCCACGCGTTACAAGTTGGATGACTTCAAACCCTACTTGTTCAAGACCTTGGACTACGGCAAAACGTGGACGCGAATCGACAATGGTATCGACCGAAAGCACTTTACTCGCGTCGTTCGAGCCGATTCGCAACGCCCTGGTCTGCTATATGCGGGAACCGAATATGGCATGTACATTTCATTTAATGATGGACAAAGTTGGCAAGCCTTCCAGAACAATCTGCCGCAAGTTCCCATTACCGATTTGACCCTGAAGAATGGGGATTTGATTGTGGCAACACAGGGTCGATCATTTTGGATGATCGATGATTTGAGTCTGTTGCGTACTTGGGATGCAAACGTGACTAGCAATTCGGTAACGTTGTTCCCGATCCGGTCGATTCCGCGAATTGGTGGCGGAAGCGGTTCCGCAAGTTTGACGGCGGGAGCCAATGTTCGCTACGAAGCTCCCATTCGTTTTTACGTGAGTTCGGTACCCGCCGAAAATGTGCTGTGTACATTGACGGTCACCGATCCCTTGGGGGGCAATGCAAAAACATTTTCGACTCAACCCAAGTCGAATGAAGAGCGATTGTCGCTGAAGGCCGGTTTGAATTTGGTCAGCTGGGACTTGAGATACCAGGGAGCTGAAACTTTTGAAGGGCTGATTCTGTGGGGCGGCGGGACTCAGGGTCCCAAGGCTCCTCCAGGGAAGTACCTGGTGGAGCTGACCTGCGGCGAGTCGACTTATCAAACGGAATTTGAATTAACGCGTGACCCTCGTTCGTCAGCCAGCGATCAAGACCTAGTTGCCCAATTTGAATTCCTAATCGGCGTACGTGAAAAATTAACGGAAACCCATGTCGCCATCAAGCGGATTCGCAGTACGAGGACCCAGTTGGAGGCCTTCTTAAAACGATTCAAGGACGACGAGGCAGCGAAGGCCCTCAAGGATCTGGCTGAAGAGATCATTCGCGAGACGACGGCCATCGAGGAGGCACTCTATCAAACCAAGAATCGCAGTGGCCAAGATCCGTTGAATTATCCAATCCGACTTAATAATCGATTGTCGGCGTTGGTCGGAGTGGTGGGCCAAGGTGACAATCGTCCTACGGATCAAGCTGTGGCCTTCCGAGCCGAAGTTACGGCGTTGATTGATGTGGAATTAGCGAAGCTCAAAGCGATCTTTGAAAACCAAGTTGCTTCATTTAACGAGCAGTTCAACCAGCTCACGATGCCCTACATCGAAATCGGCAAATAGAAGCGTTATTGAATGAGATGCGGCCCCTGAATCATCAGGGGCCGCATGGTTGCAACTCAGCATCAGGAGTTAGGAACGGAACAAAAGTTGATGGATAAACTACCCACCATTGTTTTGGGGAAATCAGGGATTGAGGTCACACGTGTCGCACTGGGGTTGTGGCCTATTGCGGGGATGACCACGTTAGGGGCCAACGAAACAGACAGCTTGGCCACCATTCACGAGGCGCGCAAGCAGGGTGTCACCTTTTTTGATACTGCCTATTGTTATGGCGTCGATGGCACGAGTGAACGGTTGTTGGGGCAGGCGGCACGGGGTCGGCGTGAAGAATTTGTTATTGCAACCAAGGGGGGCGTGCATTGGGCGGATGATCTTTCGCGAGTCAACGACGCCAGCCCTCGTCGCCTTCGATTTGAGTGCGAAGAAAGTTTATCGCGGTTGGAGGTGGATCACGTTGATCTGTTGTATCTGCACAGTCCCGATCGCGTAACTCCAATTGAAGAAAGTGCCTCCGTCTATCTCGAGCTGTTGGCTGAAGGCAAAACGCGTGCCGTTGGATTGTCTAATGCGACCTTTGACGAGATGCAGCGATTTCATTCCGTGTGCCCGTTGGATGCGATACAGCCCCGTTACAACATGCTGCAGCGGGACATCGAGGCCGATATTTTGCCGTGGTGCCAACAGCAAGGGGTGGCCGTGGTCGGTTATTGGCCTTTGATGAAAGGGCTTTTGGCCGGGAAAATTCGTCGAGATTATCATTTTGATCCCGCTGACAAACGGCTGACCTACCCCGTCTTTCAATCCCCGCAATGGGAATGGAACCAAGAATTACTGGACCATTTGGACGTGATTGCTCGCGGCGAAGGAGTAACCGTAGCCCAATTGGTCGTCGCCTGGACGCTGGAACAACCGGGTATCGGAGTCGCGCTGTGCGGCGCAAAACGGCCTTGGCAAATTGCCGAAACGGTGGCTGCCGGCCATTTGAAACTTTCGGAATCCTGTTTATCAAAAATCAAAATCGCTTTGGAGCGGCGTCGGGAGCGAGAGTTGGTGGAGCAGGCATGATTGATTTCCCCATCTCTGCAAGGCGTTTTTTGATGGGAAAACCGTCGGGCAACAGCAAAATTTAGTTTCAAGTGACGACGTGCCGTGAGTCGAGCCGTCTGCGGATGGCTCCAGAGAATGAATGAATTTTGGCTATGGGGCGTTAAGGGCGGCGGGCTTTCCTCAGTCGCCAGCTAACGTTGGGTTCTCGGTTGTTAGGTCGAAGAATGAGTTTTCTGCGACATGAATTGTCCTTGTTGCACTCGGTCTTTTGATCGCCAACAAGAGACTCGGAAGTGTCAATTCAATTTTATGGTGCTGATAATGCCCCTGACAAAAATCCATGGTTCAGATAAACTCGGTAGTTCACGCGTGTGGAACTGACTACGGGTTAAAGGGCGTGTCGGGAGCTGACAATTTGGTTTCCATCGGGACCGCTGAATTGCCCCCAACCTGAGGACGCGCGGGAACGAGCGTTTAATGAAATTAGTTTCGCAATCATTTATTTTTGAGTTTCAAGGGTATTCAGTCTTATGGCAAAGAAAAGTGCGGCCGCATCAAAGAAAATGGTTTATTACTTCGGGCAAACGAAAACCGAAGGCAAAGGCCTCAGTAAAATTCTGCTCGGCGGTAAAGGGATTAATTTAGCCGAGATGACGAGCATTGGTTTGCCAGTGCCTCCAGGTTTCACAATCACGACTGAAGTGTGCGGGTCTTACTCCGAAGCGGGACAAAAATTCCCCGCGGGTTTGATGGACGAAGTCAACAAACACGTCGCCACTTTGGAAAAAGAACTCGGCAAAAAATTTGGCGACAACAAGAATCCATTGCTCGTATCAGTGCGTTCGGGTGCCGCTATCTCGATGCCCGGCATGATGAACACGATTCTCAATTTGGGTTTAAACGATGTGTCGACTGCGGGCCTGGCCGCCGCAACAGAGAACGAGCGATTTGCTTATGATGCCTATCGTCGGCTCATCAATATGTTTGGTGATGTGGTAATGGGTATTGATCACGAACATTTTGAAGAAGCTTTTGATAAAGTTAAAAAAATGTGTAAGGTCAAGGAAGATACGGATGTTCCGGCCGAAGGTTTGAAGCAGTTGTGCGAGGACTATAAAGCCATTTATAAGAAGTATACCAAGGAAGACTTCCCTCAATCACCACTCAAACAACTTGAGAAATCCATTGAAGCGGTATTCCGCAGTTGGAACAGTTCGAAGGCTGTTAAGTATCGCGAGATTGAAAACATCCGCGGCCTTGCTGGAACGGCGGTTAACGTGCAAGCCATGGTTTATGGCAATATGGGGAACGACTCGGGAACCGGCGTGGCCTTCACTCGCAACCCGAATACGGGCGAGAATAAATTCTTCGGTGAGTTTTTGATTAATGCTCAAGGCGAAGATGTCGTTGCGGGCATTCGCACTCCGTTGCCAACCGATGAAATGAGCAAGTGGAACAAGGCTGTCTACAAACAGTTGATGGAGATCAAGGATATCTTGGAAAAGCATTATAAAGAAATGCAAGATATCGAATTTACGATTGAACGCGGGACGCTGTTCATGTTGCAAACGCGAACGGGCAAACGGACTGCTGCTGCGGCCGTGAAGATCGCCTCGGATTTGGTCAAAGAAAAATTGATCGACGAAAAAACGGCCGTGTTGCGAGTACCCGCCGGAGACTTAACGCAACTGTTGTTGCCGAGTTTCAAACCATCGGCTTGGGAAAAGGCCACCAAGATTGCCCGCGGCTTGCCGGCTTCGCCTGGCGCCGCCGTCGGAGCCTTGGCCTTTACGGCTGAAGATGCCAAAGAGCGTGCCATCAAGGGTGAGAAGGTAATTTTGATCCGTAAGGAAACGAGTCCAGAAGATGTAGACGGCATGCATGCTGCTGCCGGGATTTTAACCAGCACCGGGGGGATGACCAGCCATGCGGCCGTCGTCGCTCGGGGATGGGGGCGTTGCTGTATCGCGGGTGCTGGAGAGGTCGTGATCAACGCCAAAGAAGGCAAGGCCACGATCAATGGCAAAGTTTACAACAGCAAATCCATTATCAGCATCAACGGGACAACGGGGGAAGTCGCTGCGGGCGAAGTCGAAACGCAACCGGCCAGCCTCTCAGGTGATTTTGCCAAATTGATGGTGTGGGCCGACAAATACCGCACATTGAAAGTTCGAACCAACGCCGACTCGCCTGAGGATTCCGCTCGCGCTCGCGAGTTCGGTGCCCAAGGAATCGGGTTGTGCCGCACCGAACACATGTTCTTTGGGGGCGAACGAACTAAAGCGATTCGCGAAATGATTCTGGCCAACAGCGAGAAAGATCGCCGCAAGGCTCTCGCGAAGCTGTTGCCATTTCAACGCAAGGATTTCATCGGCATTTTCACTGCCATGAAAGGGCTGCCTGTCACGATCCGCTTGTTGGACCCACCGCTACATGAATTTGTGCCGCATGATGATAAAGGCCAGAAAGAAATGGCCGTTGAGATGGGCGTCAAACCTGCGGACATCAAAGCCCGAGTTGACTCGCTGCATGAATTTAACCCGATGTTGGGACACCGTGGTTGCCGCTTGAGTGTGACCTTCCCCGAGATCTTGGAAATGCAAGTTCGCGCGATTGTGGAAGCAGCGATTGAATGCCGCGGTAAAAAAATTGATGTTCAACCCGAGATCATGATTCCCTTGGTTGGAACGCAATCGGAGTTGAAACTTTTGCGACGAAAAACGGAAGAGACCATTGAGCAGGTTCGCCAGGACAAAGGGTTCAAAGGCAAACTCGATATTCTCATTGGTACGATGATTGAAGTGCCCCGCGCAGCATTGACGGCTGATGAAATTGCCGAATACGCTGACTTCTTTAGTTTTGGCACCAACGACTTGACCCAAATGACCTTTGGTTTCAGCCGGGATGATATCAACTCTTTCTTGCCAGGGTATATGTTTCATGAGATTTTGCCATGCGACCCATTTCAATCGTTGGATCAAAGTGGCGTAGGGCAACTTGTGGAAATGGCGGTTGCCAAAGGTCGCAAGACAAAAGGCGACTTGAAATTGGGCATCTGCGGCGAACATGGTGGCGATCCGGAATCGGTCGATTTCTGTCATCGGGTTGGGCTTGATTACGTCAGTTGTTCCCCGTTCCGAGTCCCCATTGCTCGTCTGGCGGCAGCCCAAGCGGCCTTGCGTGCTGCTGATAAAAAATAGGCAGAGATTGCCCGGAGTCATTTTGTTGACCGATTGATTCCGCTAAAATGAAACTTACGACCCCGGCTTTTTCTTAAAAAGCCGGGGTTCTTTTTAGAACTGCGTTTTGAGCGAGCCATTTGCACTGATTTGATGACGGCGTAGGCTCAGAGGCCCAGACCTAACTTTTTGATCCGCTCACGCTTTGGCACGGCTTGTCGAAATGAGGGATGACGGTGTTCCGACGCAAGATTCGACAGTGGATGATGGGCCGACAGTGGATGATGGGCCGACAGTGGAATGACTGGCGTTTTGATAAAGAACATATTTTTGATTTTTGACCGAGAAAGAAAGTAGCGATGTCGAATTCCCAAGTTTATGCGTTGGAACGCGAAGCTGATGCACTCCGCGGTTCCGGGAAATACGAAGAAGCGATAGGCAAAATCCAGGAGGCCTTGGCCGTGGATCCGAATTTCGCGAGATGCCATATGGCGTTGGCGGTGTTGTATCATCACACCCAACAATATGAACTGGCCTGCCAGCATGCTGAAAAGGCTTGTGAGTTGGAGCCAGGTGATTCGTTTAATTTGGCAGCGTTGAGTGTCACGTACCAACGAGCCTTTGAGGGGACCCGCGACCCCATTTACATTCAGAAGGCTGAGTTGGCGATGGCTCGCAGTCGTGGTGGCTAACGCGGGTTCAGTGGACTTGTGTTTTTAAACGGACAAAACATTTCCTCAAGCACGACGAGAGAAAAGAACAATGGCAAAAAAAGAATTACGTATCGGCATGATCGGCTACGGTTTTATGGGGCGAGCGCACACCAATGCCTATTGCCAAGCCAACCATTTTTTTGATTTGGAGTATCGGCCCGTATTGCAAGCGGCCTGTGCTCGCGATGCGGTCGCCATTCAGAAATTTGCGGACAATTGGGGTTATCAGTCGATTGAGACGGATTGGCGAAAATTGATTGAACGTGCAGATATCGATGCGATTGATATTTGTGTTCCCAATAATTTGCATAAAGAAATTGCCATCGCCGCGGCTCAAGCGGGCAAAATGATTTTGTGTGAGAAGCCGATTGCCATGAACGTGGCCGAGGGGGAGGAAATGTGCCTGGCCGTCGAGGCAGCCGCTGTGCGAAACATGGTGTGGTACAACTACCGTCGAGTCCCGGCAGTGACATTGGCCAAGCAGTTGATTGATGACGGCCGATTGGGCAAGATCTTTCATTATCGCGCAAATTTCTTGCAAGATTGGACCATTTCCGCTGACGTCCCTCAGGGAGGGGCTGGTTTATGGCGTCTGGATGCCGCCGCGGCGGGTTCCGGAGTAACGGGCGACTTGTTGGCACACTGCATCGATACGGCCCTGTGGTTGAATGGTGGAATTCGCGATGTCGTCGCCATGACCGAGACGTTTGTCAAAGAACGTGAGCATACGCAAACTGGGAAACGTCAGCCTGTCGGAATTGATGATGCCTGCGCGTTTCTGTGCCATTTTGAGAACGAGTCGTTGGGGTTATTTGAGTCGACTCGATATGCTCGGGGGCATAAGGCCCTATATACTTTAGAAATCAACGGTGCCGAAGGCTCGCTTCGCTGGGACTTGCACGACCTACATCGCTTGGAATTTTTTGACCATCGCGACGAAGGAGCCACCCGCGGTTGGCGAAGTATCCATGTGACGGATCATAGTGGCGATCATCCCTATATGGATCATTGGTGGGTACCCGGTTTGCAGATTGGTTATGAGCACAGTTTTGTGCATCAAGTCGCTGATTTTCTCAAAAGTTTGGAAACGGGCGAGGTCGTGGGTCCCACGTTCCGAGATGCTTTGGAAACCCAGCGCGTTTGCGATGCTGTTTTATCGAGTGCGAAGAGTCGACAATGGATGAATATTTCGGAGTAAGTTATTCGGTCC
>JBGSIY010000603.1:0-3896 GCA_041742275.1 Pirellulaceae bacterium
CCCGAACACAGGCAAAAAGCGTCAAATTAAATATTGCACACCGCAAAAAAGAATTATTTATTCCGAAGGCGTTGCGGCGTTGAACCGTTGCCGCCCGGAGGCATGAACGCTCGCTCCCCGAAGTCTCCCTCGCGCAGTGAAACATTGTTCCGCATACTTTTGGGCCTAAGCTATGGCTGACAACATAACATTTTATTCATCGCGAACGTTCGATATAACGTCATCGATAAATACTTAATTTAATTCGAAAGTTTTCATGAAGATCATACACATTGCCTTGTTGTTCGCGTGGCTCGCTGCCAATCAAGGCTTCGTATTCTCCCAAGACCAAACTAAATCTTTGACCATCCCTGATTTCACCAACGGAGAT
Organism: Pirellulaceae bacterium; assembly: GCA_041742275.1. Taxonomy (GTDB): domain Bacteria; phylum Planctomycetota; class Planctomycetia; order Pirellulales; family Pirellulaceae; genus BJ22. The sequence goes on from JBGSIY010000603.1 coordinate 371, forward strand.
CCCATTCCGGAAGGGGTTAGGCATGATTGGAACCTCGGACCAACCGGTTTGCGGGGATGGATGTTTTGCGACAAGATGGTGACCTCCGACGCGCGCCAGATTTCAGTAACCAAAGTGGATGCAGGGTCTCCCTCGGATGGTAAATTTCTCGTGGGCGATGTCATCTTGGGCGTCCAGGGACAACCATTTTCGCACGATCCTCGCACTGAGTTTGGCAGCGCGATCACGTCCGCCGAAACCGTTGCCGCGGGCGGAAGACTATCTATAATACGTTGGCGGGCTGGAGAAACCGACGAAGTTGTTTTGGAATTGCCGGTACTGGGGACGTACAGTCAAACGGCACCGTACGATTGTCCGAAATCGAAACAAATTCTCGAACAAGGGTGTGCCGCTCTCGCCGTTCGCATGGCCGACCCCAATTATGCCAGGGCGTCCAAGCTGAATCCTATTCCCCGCTGTTTGAATGCGCTTGCTTTGCTGGCCAGCGGGAATCCAGACTACCTGCCGTTAGTTCGAACAGAAGTTGAGTGGGCCGCGAATTTTTCCGCGGACAGCATGCAGACATGGTACTACGGTTACGTAATGATGCTCCTGTCTGAGTACATTATGGCGACGGACGACCCGTCGGTGATGCCTGGGCTTCGGCGTCTGGCCCTTGAGGCCGCCAAGGGGCAAAGTGCCGTTGGTTCCTGGGGTCACGGGTTTGCTATTCCCGATGGTCGCCTCGGCGGTTATGGCATGATGAACGCTCCGGGTTTACCGTTGACGATTTCTTTGGTGCTCGCTCGAGAAGCCGGCGTTACCGATCCCGAGGTGTCAACTGCCATTGAGCGGAGTGCACGTCTTTTGCGTTTTTATATCGGCAAAGGTGCTATTCCCTATGGAGACCATCATCCCTGGATTGAGACTCATGAAGACAATGGAAAATGCGGAATGGCTGCTGTCCTTTTTAACCTTTTGAATGAACCGGACGGAGCAGAATTTTTTTCTCACATGAGTATCGCTTCTCACGGACCGGAGCGTGACGGTGGGCACACGGGAAATTACTTTAACATGCTTTGGTCCCTGCCCGGTGTTGCCCAATCGGGGCCGCATGCCAGCGGGGCGTGGATGAACGAATTTGGAGCTTGGTATTTCGACCTGGCACGACGTTGGGACCACAGCTATTTGCACCAAGGCCCGCCCGAAACCAATCACGACAGCTATGCCGGTTGGGATAGTAGCGGCGGATATCTCCTGGCCTATGCTATGCCGCTTAAGAAAATTTACCTCACGGGCAAACGCCCGAGTATTGCTCCCCAGCTAAACGCCCAGGCGTCACAATCGCTGATACTCGATGGCCGCGGGTGGGACAACAAAGATCGAAATGGAGCCTATGATCGAGTGAGTGAAGACCAACTTCTGGAACAACTTGGTAGCTGGTCTCCCGTCGTTCGAGAACGGGCCGCCATGGCCTTGGCTCGAAGAGAGTCCCCTCCGGTCACCGCCCTATTGGAAATGCTCGAATCGCCCAATAACAACGCTCGCTATGGTGCGTGCCAGGCGTTGGTGGCACTCCGTTCTCGGGGAGCCCTGGCAGTCGAACTGCTGAGAAAGCAATTGTCGGAAGAAGACCTTTGGCTGCGGATCAAAGCAGCAGAGGCTTTAGCTAGTATTGGAACACCAGCCACGGAGGCCGTTCCGGAACTGCTGGAGCTATTAGCCCAGGTCGACCCAAAAAGCGATCCGAGGGGCATGCAACAGCGTTACCTGGCCTTTGCCCTATTTGACAATCGTGGCATGCTCAATAAATCGCTTGATGGCGTCGATCGCGAAGCGTTGTACAAAGCCGTGAGAGCGGGGCTCCAGAACCAAGATGGTCGAGCCCGGGGCAGCATCGGTTCGGTTTACCGCAATCTTTCTTCGGAAGATATCCAGCCGCTTCTACCAGCGATTTATCAGGCCGTTGTCGAGCCAGCTCCCAGTGGAGAAATGTTCGCCGATTCCATTCGCGTCGAAGGACTTCGTCTGTTGGCCAAACATCGAATCGAAGAAGGCATCGACGCCCTCGTTCAATACACACGCAACCAGAATCCATGGAACAGCCAAGAACGAACGCCCGAACTAATGGAAATCCTTCTCAGTTACGGGACTCACGCTAAAGGGGTCATTCCTGAACTGAACAAGATCGCGGACTACTTCGAGAAAGACGAGCCCAATTTTCCGCCCAAGTTAATGGCGGTTAAGGCCAAAAGTGTCCGCGAGGCAATCCGTGCAATCGAAGCGTCTCAAGAAAGTCCAAAACTCAACCAACTGCAATCGATTGGGCCCAAGTAAGATGAAAAAAATACTGGCAAGGGGGGCGGTTCTGTTCTCCATTCTCGCGTCCGCTTTCGCCGTTGGAACATTGGACGCCGCGCAACAAAATAACGAAACGCAGACGGTCCGCGTTTTTATTTTCGCAGGTCAATCGAACATGGTTGGCTCGGATTCGCGCTCGGAGCACATCAATCGCTTCCCACCTTTCGCGGGACTGGATCAGCCTCAAGACAATGTGATGTTCGCGTACAACATCGGCCGTGAAGACAAACGAACTTCGAATGGCTGGATATCCTTGCAACCCGTGGACGGGATTGTCGGACCTGAATTGAGTTTTGCCAGAAAAGTTGCGGCTGAGACCAAGGCCCCCGTCGCGATCATCAAGTGTGCGGCCGGTGGGACAACTCTCGGTGCCGATTGGAATCCCGATGATCCCAGCGGGTTTCAACTGTATCCCTTGGCCTTAGACTTCATTCAGGCATCTTTGGCGGAACTGGACCGCAAAAAAGTTGCCTATCGCATCGAAGGGTTTATGTGGCATCAAGGTGAAAATGACATGTTCGACCAGAATTTCAAACCGAACTATGGCAAGAACCTTGAGAACTTTCTGGCATGCTGGCGACGCGACCTTCAGACCCCCAATCTGAATTTCTACATCGGGGAGCTGTGCACCAAAACAATCTGGGGTATGGACCATCGCGACAACATGTATGCGATCCGCGCGGGCCAAAAATCCGTTACCGACTCCGACCCACTGGCCCACTACATCCCGACATCACATGATGCCGTGGAAATTGGGGGAGGAGCAGGGTTGCATTATCACTACGGCACTCTGGGGCAACTCCAACATGGCGTCAACTATGCAGATGCTTATCTAAAAACGATCGGTAAAATTTCCGCAGAGGATCGGGCACTCACAGTGTGGCCATACGAGCGGGGAAGCAAAGTTAAACTATTTATCTTGGCCGGGCATCGCAATATGGAAGGGGAACGAGCCTTCAAACAAGATCTAACGACGCTGCCAGGTGGGCAAGAACTGAGCCAGGATAATCACCAGATCGCCTTCAAATACAGTATCGGCGGCGGCTATAAAAATTCGAACGGCTGGGAACCACTTGGGCCCGCAGGATTTTATGACACGTTCGGTCCTGAACTCAGTTTTGGAAAGGTGTTGCAAGACAAGATTGTAGGCAATATCGCCATTGCCAAATTCACGCACAGTGGCTCG
>JBGSIY010000604.1:0-4107 GCA_041742275.1 Pirellulaceae bacterium
GGTCTTCTAGTGCGCCTATTCCATTTCCGCTACGAGTTCCATTAAACGCTGCCCCGCCTCACCGTTGACAAACTGACGAACACGTCGATCGCGGCACCGTTCCAATTCGGCCGGCGATCCGTCAAACACGATTTGGGGTTCGTCGGGCTCCAGTCGCAGCAACGGATAGAGCATCACCACTCGATCAGGAACCTTTTTGGCCGTGTCCATGTTATGTGTCACGATCACGCTAGTGACAGGACTTTTTCTTCTGGTCCGCAATATTAACTGATTGATCACATCGGTCATGATGGGATCCAACCCCGTGGTTGGCTCATCGTACAAAATCAATTCAGGATTCATGATCAAAGCTCTCGCCAATCCCACACGCTTCCGCATCCCCCCCGACAATTCGGCCGGCTTTTTATAGATCACATTGCCCGGCAATCCAACTTCGTTCAATTTGGCAGATACCAATTCGCGAATTTGAGCCATGCTGAAATTGCCGTGTTGGCGCAAGGGGAATGCCATATTCTGAGCGATGGTCATGCTGTCAAATAACGCCGCATTTTGAAACACAAACCCATACCTTAACCGCAGACGACTTAACGCCCGATCATCCAAACGATTGATATCCATGCCGTCAAACAAAACCTGCCCCGATGTCGGTTTTACCAGTCCAATCAATGACTTCATCAGCACGGTTTTCCCGCACCCGCTCTCTCCCAACAATACCAACGTTTGCCCGGCTGGGATGGAGAGATTGATTCCTCGGAGCACACCATTTCCTCCAAAGGTGACATGCAAGTCTTGAACAGAAATCAGGGGCTCTTGCTGGTCCAGCAATTCTTCAATCATCATATGAGCCGAGCCCCCTCGGAATACCACGTGTAATAAACGGAGTCGAGGGCAATCCCCAGAAAAAGATCCAAAACCAAAATGATCACGAAGGAGTAAACAAAAGACGCCGTTGCAGCGCGACCGACTCCCTCTGCCCCGGCATCACAGTGAAAACCCTGATAACAACTCACCATCGCTATCGCCGCACCAAAAAACACGCTCTTGAACAACCCCACAAACAAGTCAAAGTTGGTGACGTACTGGGCGCTATTGTGCCAGTAGTGATGCGAATCGATGTCCAGGACAATCACACTATAAAAATATCCACCCGCGACACCCATATAATCGGCCATGATGGTGAGGGTCGGGATAAGTAACAAACAGGCCAAAAAACGAGGGACCACCAAGTAGCGAATGGGGTTGGCTCCCATCGCCGACAACGCGTCAATTTGCTCCGTCACGCGCATGGTCCCCAACTCGGCCGCCATCGCACTCCCCACCCGACCGGCCAGCATCGTTGCCGCCAAAACCGGCCCCAACTCACGGACCAATGTCAAGTTAATTACGCCCCCCAGGCGCGTTTCCAACCCCAGTTGACGAAATTGATAATAACTTTGAACAGCTAAAACCATACCTATGAAAGTTCCCGTCAATGCCACCACGGGGAGACTGGATACCCCCACCTGATGAAAGTTGGGCCAAATCGTTTCCCAGCGTGGAAAACGTGTAAACAACCAAACCATGGTTCTCAAGCAAAAGAGACTGAAATCACCGATCGATACAAACGTATCGATGACTAATGCTCCCCACCCCGCAACAAAGTCGGCGAAACGACTAAAGATTCCCCTCGACGGGGGTGTGCTGTGGCTATGGATTTTAATTTCAGTGGACACGGATGTTTTGAGCCGCGCTAGCGCGCAGCGCCTGAATTGGTGCCCCCCTTGCACATTGACCTTCGTTTCATCGGCGTCCTCACCCGTTTAACTTGATAATCTTTAACGGTTACGTGAACTTTCCTGAGCGCCTGCTAGCGGAGGCGTTATACCAAAACAAACATACAGAATCTTCATTTTCGCCATGCCCAAGCTCTTACCAAGGATTTCCGCCGCGTCCGCCTGGCGAATTGAGGGACTGAAAACTCTCGAAGGCCATAAAACCAAAAAAGATCCCCATAAACATATTGCCGCTGCTAATCCCCCAAAACGCCACAGCGCCTGCCGCGATCGTCGATAAGATGATCGAGTTCCGCAGTCCGCCCCACGGGTCGGCGATCAAAAATATCTGCCGGGCAACCTGCCCCCCATCCAAGGGAAACACGGGTATCAAATTCAACACATTCCAAAAGATATTGCACCACAACCCCGTAAAGAAAAACAAAAACAACGGCTGGTTTTGCGCATAAGGTGTCTCAGAAAAATCCGGTATCGGCATGGGCATTGGACCACGAGACCAATTCACCTCTCCGCCCAATCCATACACGGCAGCGGCCATCACCCCCGCCAATGTGAATCCGGCAATGGGTCCAGCCAACGAAATCACGATTTGCGAATAAGGTGTCACAGAACGGGTCCTGCCACCAGACCAACTTCCCATTCCAGGTATGGCCAATCCCCCTAACCAATACAGGACGATGTGCGACGCGGTGCCGTAAAATCGAAACGCAAACGCATGTCCCAACTCATGTACCAGAATAGAAATAAATACCACTATTTCCAACACAAGTAACGCGACGCCAACATTGCCCCCTACCGCTTGAATTAAAGACCCGAACAACACCAAGGGCATAATAAAAAAAGCGGGATGGACCCGCACCGGGAAACCGAACAGATTGAACCGTAAATCGTAACCAGTTTGCCCTGGCTCTGCTAACATCATGAATTCGATTCCCTACATCAAAAAAAACTGAGACCAACCCGATCCACTAGAAACCGTTACCACACGTTTTGTTTCAGGACACGTCTAGACTCTCTACAAATCTTTCTCCACTGCCTTACGCCACACCGCCTTACGCCACAATGCCTTATGCCACATAGCGTGACTCCGACGATTGCATGGAAACGTCTGTCGATTCTCCTCGGAGTGTCCTCAGAATATAATCGGCCGCTCTGGCCGTGGCGCCCGAATGAGCATAGCGATTCTTGAGCTCAGCCAATTGTTGGCGCGATCGTTGCAATTTTTCCGGAACCTCTAACCAACAGTTTATTCTCGCAGCCACAGCCTGTGAACAGTCATGGGCAACCAAGTATTCAGGCATTGGCACGCTTTCGGCACCCGGAGCGTCAGGATCATAGGCCCGGCAACTTTCTCGTTCAATGGAGTTCGACGCCATTAAATTTACAAGGGTAATATATTTGGCCCGAATCATGTATCGTTGCAAGAAGTGTATCCATCGGGAAACACGATACACAATGATCGTGGGCAAAGTATGGTACATCAACTCCAGCGAAACGGATCCACTGCAGGCAATCGCAAAATCGGCTTCCGACATCAACTCCGGTGTGCGGTTCACATACAACCGGATCGGCAACTGCTCGGCCTCGACTTCCGCTTGTAACTGCTGATAGTGCCGCTGGTGAAAACAGCCAACCACAATCCGCAAGTTCGGGCAATGCTGTCGCGATTGTAGGGCGGCGTCGCGAATCACCGGCCAGTTCCTATCAACTTCCGAATTTCGCGATCCAGGCAACAATAACAGCATTTGTCCGTCATCGCCGGACCGAAGTTCATCACAAAACGATTTGTCTGGCCGATAGTTTTCCCGTTCGTCATAAAACGGATGCCCCACAAAATGAGCGGTCACCCCGCGATCGGCAAACCACTTCGGTTCGAACGGCAACTTGCACAACACATGGTCGACCCATCGTCGCAATTTTTTAATTCGCCAGGGCGCCCAAGCCCACATTTGCGGGACACCATAATAATAGACAGGAATGCCATGCTTCTTCGCTCGTTTGGCAATGAGCCAGTTGAAGCCCGGATAGTCAATTAAAACCACAGCATCGATTTGATTTGTCGCAAAGTAGCGATCGGCCTGGCGCAGATAGGCGCGAAAGGTCCCGTAGTTTTTAATCACGGACCATAAAAACATGACGGCCAATTGAGTCAAATCAGCCAGTAACATGCAACCCGCCGACGCCATTTTCGGGCCGCCAAAACCAACGCACTCAATGTCTGGGTCGAGTGTGCGCAAGTGGCGAATCAGATTGGCGCCATGCACGTCTCCACTTGGTTCTCCGACCGAAAAAAATATCCGCATTGACGTTTCACTCACTCTGCTGGACGCGGACC
>JBGSIY010000605.1:0-6646 GCA_041742275.1 Pirellulaceae bacterium
ACGATTTCCCCATGCGCGAACCACGTTCGGGTCTGATTTGGGCTCCCTATTCTATTTGGTCGGGCGAACATCAGCATTACGCGCCATTCGCAGCTCAAACTCTGACGCCAACCCATGCGGTTGTGCACTCATTGCGTTGGATCGTCAAGGAATACGGCGAACAATTATTGACTCGCGATGGCATGAATGAATTGGTAAATGAAGTTGGAAAATCATTTCCTCGTTTGGTTCAAGATACGATTCCCGAGGTGACAACCATGGGGCAATTGCAACGAGTCTGCCGTCAATTGTTGCGAGAGGGAATCGCTCTGCGTCCACTGCATTTGATTCTCGAGGCTTTGAATGATCGTACGACTCGAGAAATGGAAGTTCCTGCGTTGGCGAGTGCCGTTCGAGAGGCGCTGCGGGAGCATACAATCCAACGACTCCGAACCCAAGGAGGCCAAATCGCCTGTTTTGGAATTTCCGATGAATTGACCGAATCGTTGGAAGAAGCAATTTCTGGAGGTGACGAGCGAACCGCTTCGGGGAAATTCTCGGCGACGATTCGCAGAAATCTTCGCGCCGCTGTTGAAGCTGGCAGGAAACATTTGCTGGGCCTGAACTGCGAACCCGTCTTATTGGTTTCCCCCGAGATTTTTGAAGTTGTCAAACAGACAGTGTCCGAGGTTCATCCCCGCGTGTTTGTACTCGGGGAACATGAAGTAGTGAATGATTCCATCTTGAACAAGGTTGCCGAAATCACGCCGGGAGATCTCTCCAATTCGCCGACATCAACCAGTTCCGCAGCCTAAACGCACCCGTGAAAATATTCGCTAGAAACGCAATGGTGCACCGAAAAACTAGCAACCTCCACGACGAAATTCCGTTTTATTTTCTGGGCCACCGAAAAAGCCATCAGGCTGCGGCGGATGGTATCTGAGTTGCGATGTGTGCATCGTATCCCCATGCAAAAAAGCCTCGCGTTTGAAATTACATTGGGTATGGAACACCACCTCCTATATATAATCCTGAAAGAGTTGACGACTACTTCCCCGATTCGCTGAAACAGATTCGTGGCCTGTCAAGTTAACGTTTATGGCCTAATGTCGAGGTTTCAATGAATTTTTGTTCGCGATGATCGGACAAGCGATCCTAGAATGCAAGGTGGACGCAGCACGAGCGTGCGGGAAAAAAAGCTGATTTTCCCAAGCTTACATTGACAATTTGCCTAAAAATTTTCAGTTTGATTCATTCCAGGACCCTGAGATTGACGAAGGACTGATTAAGTAGAAGTGCGCTGTCATTGTCGATAATCGCCATGCGAAATTTCCTTTTTAAAATTTATTTGAAAAGTTGTAAAAATTTCATTGACGCGGCACCCTCTTTTTTGATAGACACCTGCTCAAGTGAAGCGACATAGCAGGATTCGCTGTTCGCAAAACTTAACAGAGTCAATTTTCACGGCCCTGAGCCGATTGCCAATATCAGACGCAACAATCACGGAGGATTGCATGGCGAGCGTTGCCCAAGTCTCGGATGACATTCAAGAAGTGTGGATTAGTTACAAGAAAGATCCTAGCCAAAAGGAATTGCGTAACCGACTGATGGAAAAATATTTTCCACTGGTCAAATACAATGGCGAGCGAATCTGGCAACGATTGCCCGATGGAGTCGAACTGGACGACTTAGTGTCAGCGGGCGTTTTTGGCCTGATGGACGCTATCGATGCCTTCGACATGACGCGGGGCGTCAAATTTGAAACCTATTGCGTGCCACGTATTCGCGGAGCGATGTTGGATGAATTGCGAACGATGGATTGGGTTCCCCGATTGGTTCGCTCGAAGGCCAGCAAACTGAACGAAGCGACAAAACAATTAGAGAATCGCCTGGGACGCACTCCGACCGCCCAAGAACTTTCTGAGAGAATGGAAATCTCAGTGAAGGAGCTTGAACGCATGATGGTCGATGCCAACGCCGTTAACTTGGTTTCGCTGAACAAGAAATGCTATGAAACTGACGGCTATAAAGATGTTCGCGAAATTGATATTTTGGAAGACAAAAAAGGCGAAGATCCCACGCGTCGCATCCAAAAAAATGACTTGATGCGATTGGTCACCAAAGGTCTGAATCGCAACGAACGCTTGATCATAATTCTTTACTACTATGAAGAGTTGACCATGAAAGAGATCGGTGCGACTCTCGATCTCAGCGAAAGCCGCGTCAGTCAAATGCACAGCAGTATCGTCTCCCGACTCCAATCTCAACTGGAGCGCCGACGAGGCGAATTCGGCCTACCTCAATAGGACTCTAACGAAGTCCACCAAAAACGTCCCCCAACAAGGGGGCGTTCCACGAACTTGGAAAACGCTTCGATACGCAAAATAAAAACGGCTCCTCGGCAATGGTCGAGGAGCCGCTTTTTTTGATCTTCCCAGCTCGCCTTAAAAAAAGGCTTCCAGCCATAATCACCGTTTGAGTTGGTCAAAAAATGAAATTGGTAATGTCCGCAAAATACTTATTTGGGCCAGGCGGCCTTGCCGTGAGTTGCCCGAAAATCAGGCCCGAATTTAGAGGTGCCTATAGAGTTGCCCATATTTGAGTCCGACGGACAGGTAGCCGCCGAGTCCGCTTGGTAACGAGACACCAAGTCGGCCATCTCTTCGGCGATCTCGAAACTGAAATGGAGAAATCGTTCCATATCGACCCAGAATCCAGGCTGATTGTCCGACATTTCCAAATTTATTTGCCCCAGAAAACCCCGAGGTCGTATCTTCGCAGCGGTGGTATTGTTTGGGGAGTTGCCATGCGGACGGCCAAAACTGAAATCAGCATTCATAATTAGGGAACCTTTCTACTGCAGGCGTTCATCGTGAAAACCTTGCCGGAGAAGAAAGTCAGAAGTCCATTCCCAACTCAATTTTTTGTCTGCCACCTCAACGAATCAGATTTTCTTTTGGTTCGAAGTGATAGCATATGTCCGTGCTTGGATGGGCTGATCCCCAGCGGAAAATGCGGTAGAAATTCGTGTTGTCGCTGGTTTGAAAAAAAACTCTTCGAGTGACATTGCGGGCTGGGTAGCTTTTTCCTATAGTCCCGCTGGAACCCATCTAAATTTTCATTTTTTGAATTGTAAAGATCGAACCGTTTATGATAGGTGCACGTATAATGGGTCCTGTCAAACCAGATTTAAAATAATTTTCTAAATCAACGGGTTCGACAAACGAATAGATGACATGGTGAAAGTTGACCAAGGCGACTGATCGCTTTTTCAAAACTTTCACAAACGCATTGCGATAGTGTGAAGAGTATGAACGCTGCGACGGTAAAATTCCCCGTATGTGTTCAACAGGCCATCAATCGCCCCGACTGGATCTTGATGAGTTTTGCAAAGTCAACTTCCGGGATGGACGATAACGAGTGAGCTTGAGTTTGGTGACGCTAACTACGTTTGCAACTCAGTCACGGATGGCAAACTAAGATTGCAGTGAAATGGGAAATTGACTCGCTTTACAATGAGTGATATCTCCCACTGACAACCTTGGATGAATAGGATGGTGCGAGTTCGAAATCAAATATTGGAATCGAAGAAAGAACAACGAGTTACTGGAAACAGACCTGTCCAGGATTAACAACTAGTGCCGAGTTGACTCACGAGTTGACTCACTGGGAAATCTTGAACTGGGAAATCTTGAACAGTGACGCGTGGTGAAACTTGTATTTCGAGAAGTGATAGACGAACACGTTGAAGCACGATTAAGACTGGAAACAACTCTGTTTCATAAATGGATACGTCGAAGATCGTAACAACCAAACAAGAAACAATGGGCCAACCTTAGGGATTTCTGGCCGTAACCGTGATGGAGATCATACGATGCAAATTCAACCAACTAACAATCTCAGCAACATCAGCCAAACTCGTTTGGGGGGCTCTCAAGTTCAAGGGAACTCGAATGCCACTTTCCAACCACCCGTAGATCAAGTCGATTTTTCGGCAGAAGCTCAGATGATGATGAGCGGTGTCAATGAAGGGTTCCGCAGCGAACTGGTAGCTGACATTCGCTCGCAAATCGCCAGCGGTCGCTATGAAACGGCCGAGAAAATCGATATGGCTGTCGAAAGAATGCTCGACACGTGGGCTTAGAATTGCGGGCTTAGAATTGCGGGCTTATATTTGCGGGCCTAAATTTGAGGGCATCCTCAAAATGCCATGTACTTATGGCAATCAATGGCTCCGTGGAAATGAGCCAAAAAACGTGTGCCGAAAAGCCCCGTTTTGGTTTCCGCTCCCAAACTGCCCGTCAGGATAGCTCATACCCATTTCGCTCAAGTGTTACCGTTTGAGCGTGTGGAACATTCTCCAAATTTTATTATTCGTGCCTCACTGAAATGCACGAAAACACGAATCGCAAGCCACCTCTCAAGGTCGGCTTGCTTTTTTCGTTTAATCCGTCCTTGAAAAATACATTCCTTAACTCAGCCCCCACAAGCACCTGGCATCGACCGTCTTATTCTGGTCAAACTCGTCAGCGATTATGGGCGGAGGCGGACGAGCGGGTGATGGCACGCGACAATCGCACCTACTCGGCGATAGCAAGTGGAAGCTTTTGCGGGCAATGCTCCTCCCCCATCCACGCAATAACGTGTGAGGCAGTTCCTTTGTCGACGCATTCCCCAACTTTTCTCTTTTACCGTGTCGTGAGTTTACCATTTTTTTGGCGAATGCTATTTCAAAATGCGCAATGCTTATTGTAAAAATAGCTAAAAGACACCGACGGATTGATGAAGGCAGCTGAGAACGGTTCAGATAACCAAATTGTTTCCACCGATTTTTCAACAGCATGAGGGGCGATCTTGAGCATGGCGTCGGCGGGTAACAATCGATCCCGCTCGGCTCGCATCCCGAAAGTGGGTCGCGGAAATCCAAGTCGATCCTGACCATCGATGATCCTGCTGGAAACCATTTTCCGGATTGCCTGCGAACCGGAAGCAAACGAACCGTGTCACTTGTTCCTTTAACTTGCGACCACGACAACGTAGTGGTCGCCTGAAACACATGCCATAACTTGACATTGTTTTCGCAAGCAGAAATTGACAGCGGCCCTATTTCGGGTCCACGAATGAGATTCGCGACAGCTCGAAATCGTTTTTTTAAGTAACTTGTCCGCCTGGATCTTGAAACGATGTACCAACATTCATTTATCAAAATTGATTAAGTGCCGAATGCAGCTTCTCAAAGATAGCCCACCAGAAGTCATGTTGCCTTGGCTCATGAAACAATACGATCCGAATGCGGTCATCATGACGACATCTTTTGGTCTGGAGGGGTGCGTTTTAATTGACATGTGTGCCAAATTGGAATTGCCGATCAGGGTGGCGGATATTGATACTGGATTTTTGTTTCCTGAAACCCAACAACTCAAGGCGGAAATGATTGCCCAATATCCTGGCCTGACCTTTGAGTCATGGCGGACGCCCATAACTCCTGAGCAACAAGCGGATCAGTATGGATCCGAGTTGTGGAATCGCGACCCCAATCAATGCTGCCACCTCCGAAAAGTCTTACCGATGGAAGAAAAGATTGGCGGTTTCCGGGTTTGGATCACCGCCATTCGCCGTGATCAATCGGTGCAGCGGGCGGATATCGACATTTTGCAATGGGACTGGAAGTACTCGCTGTTAAAAGCCTGCCCGTTGGCCCATTGGAGCCGGGACCAAGTCTGGGAATATGTTCAAACTCATCGGGTACCCCACAATCGCTTGCACTACGAGGGCTACCCCAGCATTGGTTGCACTCATTGCACTCGGAAGGTGCCAGGGATCACTTCGCCGGCCCAATACAGCCGTGAGGGACGCTGGCAAGACAAAGAAAAAACCGAATGCGGTCTGCATTGGTCCAAGGCGCTCGACTCGTCTCAACTGTAATTTCGACTAAAAACGCAAATACTTAAACAAAAAGCATCGTTCCCCCACTTCACTGAGAAATCGATATGTCAGAACGTTCGAAGGTTGAAAAGCTAAAAGTAGATAGCCAGCATCTGCGGGGTACGTTAGCTGAGTCCTTGAAACAGCAGGAAGTGGAATTGTTCAACGATGAAGAAATTCAATTGATCAAATTTCACGGAATGTACCAACAAGATGATCGTGATCTGCGAGCGGAGCGTCGGCAGCAGGGTCTCGATAAGCTTTATTCGTTAATGATCCGTTGTAATTTACCGGCAGGTTTACTCACGGCCGATCAATACTTGCAACTCGATCGAATTGCCGGCGACTATACCAATGGCACTCTGCGAATCACAACACGGCAGAGTATTCAGTTTCATGGCGTATTGAAGCGCGATATCAAGGAAACGATTGCAGAAATCAATAAACAACTGATTACGACATTGGCCGCATGTGGAGATGTGCAACGGAATGTCATGGCAAGTATTGCCCCGATTGATCGCCCCATCTATCAGCAAATCAAACGAGTCGCTTTGGAGGTTACCCAAGAGCTACTGCCGCAAACCAATGCCTATCACGAAATATGGTTAGATGGTGAAAAAGTGCTCGATCACGAGCAAGAGATCGAACCCTTCTACGGCGAAACGTATTTACCACGCAAGTTTAAAACGGGAATCACGATCGCCGGCGAAAACGGGATTGACGTTTACTCCTATGATGCGGG
>JBGSIY010000606.1:0-1837 GCA_041742275.1 Pirellulaceae bacterium
GATCTCATCACCTTGTAAAACAAGACGATGAGAATCCCGATGACACCCAATAAAACAAAAAAGCTGACGTAACGTGACACAACTCCACCCTATTCCTCTAATGACTCAAACTGCCATCTCCCCAATCTGCAAGGGGAAATCGCCCAGGACATTATTTATTCGCTCAAGTTGACCAATTTTTTGAAACAATTTGTTGGATCGGCCGATGCAACGCCGAATTGCTGGCGATGATTCCCGAACGCTTCAGACCGAGCACCCCGCCCTGGCAGTCGGTCACCATCCCTCCGGCTTCGCTAACAAACAGCGATCCCGCTGCAAAATCCCAAGGAGCCAAAACATATTCGAAAAAGCCTCCAAAACGCCCGACACCCACATAGGCCAAATCCAAGGAAGCCGCTCCCATGCGACGGATTCCCAAAATATCCGTCCGAAACAACTCTCCAATCGACAGCAAGGTCGCCTCCATCATGGCTCCCCGATCATAATAAAATCCAACACCCAACATGATTTCGTCAAGGCGGGTATGGGGACTGACTCGGGCTGGTTTCCCATTCCACCAAGCTCCCTCACCTCGGACCGCCACAAACCAATCGGAGGTCGTCGGTTGAAAAATAACACCAACTCGAGCTTCTCCAGCGATCCACAATGCGATCGATACCGCAAAATGAGGTATCCCGCAGGCGAAGTTATTGGTGCCGTCCAGGGGATCGATCACCCACACGCGATCCCCCAGGCCAATCTCTTCTGCATCACTTTCTTCTGCTAATATCCGATCGTCAGGCCTGTTCCGTCGCAGGTGGTCGACAATCACTCGCTCCGCATCCAAATCGGCCACAGTTACCAACCCCTCTGATTGGTTGGCGACCTGTTTGCGCTGGACGTGCAGCGTTCCTTCGAAATAGCCCATTAACAAGTCCCCAGCCATTCGAGCGGCCTCGACGGCCAAACTGAGGTCCGCAGATTGAAGGTGTGGGGGACAAACGGTGTTTGACATAGGCCATTCTCAAACAATTTTTAGATCCTATCCCAGAACCTATTAGCCGTGGGGCACTAGCCTCCGGTTTATTCGGTCGAACCGGACGCTAGCGCGTTTCGGCTGATGATTCCGATCAGTTTGGGGATAGTCTCTTAATGACAAGGTCGCTGGGTATTTGCAATCTTCGATTGTATGCGATTTTTCCGAGTTTACCCAGCGATCGCGCGAACGGTCTTTAAATGGTTTATAATGTGAGCAGCAAGTCTTATCTGTTTCTTTCGGGATCGTTTCTTTATGAAATCCTGTTTTACAAATAGTCACCCCGCTTTTTGTGTTTTGTTCCCATTGGGAATTTTAATTTTGCTTTGCCTTGTTCCGGCTGTTTCGCGGGCCGACGAGCCTATCAGTTATTCGTTGCAAATTCGCCCGATTCTTTCGAAGAATTGTTTTGCCTGTCATGGCCCCGACGAGGGAAGTCGTGCTTCGGGTCTGGCCCTTCATTCCGAATCCCTCGCTCATGGCGAAGGGGACAGCGGTGATCTGGCCATTATCCCCGGGCAACCCGACGAAAGTTCGCTAGTCGTCCGGATTCAATCGGACGATGAGTTCGAACGCATGCCTCCTGCTGAACATGGCCCAGCCCTGAGTGCTGACGAGATCGCCTTGATTCGACGTTGGATCGAGCAAGGAGCCAAATACGATTCCCATTGGGCCTACAGCCCGTTGGTTGTGCCTCCACTGCCGGAAATCAAACAAGCGGATTGGCCCCGCAATGAAATCGACTACTTCATCCTCCACAAATTAGAGCAACAGGGTCTGTCCCCTGCCCCGTTGGCCGCCCCTCATCGTCGTATCCGCCGC
>JBGSIY010000607.1:0-3160 GCA_041742275.1 Pirellulaceae bacterium
CATATTCTGCATCGGAAGCATTCATCGCCGAATCGCTTTTTCGACATGTCGATTTTGGCCTCTTGTTACTTTGGATTCGAGTTGTACGACCTTCTGTCATCGAGTCATTAGTCACAGGGGTTGATCTGCTCGTTTGAAGACCCAGCTAAATCAACGCTCATTTTGGATTCGTCCGGAGGAATTTTATGGCCGCGCGTGAAAATCAAGGTTATTTGATCGCCGTTATCATTTTGGTTTTGTTATGCTTGATTTTAGCGCTCACGTCGTTTTTGGGCATTCTGAAAGCTTACGAATACGCTGATACGAAAACTCAATCCGAAGCAGCTCTTAAACGAGAGTCTCGTTTGCGCGAGGCCTATGAGATCCAATCGCAAATTCTCAAGTCGTTGATCGGCGAATTGGGCGAGAGCGTAGCGGAAGTGGAAACCATGCGGCAGTCGTTGGACGTTTTAAAGAATGGTGTGGCCGAAGCGGACCGCGCCTCCTTGAACGACGTCGAAGCCCAAGTGGGTTTGATTATGGAACAATACGAACGAAACAAACAGTTGTTTTTGGCGGCCACAGGACAAGAGCAGCAGGCGGCCGAGCCAACCTATCTAGGACTTGTTCGGAATTTCTCAACCGCCTTGAGTCGATTGGTAAACGACAACGTGGTGTCCTTAAACGAACAGATGCGAATTGATCGCGAGGCGAAAGCCGCTGTCGATGCCAAACAAAAAGAAGTCGAGCAAGCCCAGCAACGCTTGCAACTCGTTCAAAGCGACTTGGACAAAAAAATTGAAGAATACGACAACTACAAACTCACGATGACGCAGACGTTGGAAGCCATTCAAGCGAAAGTGAAAGCGGTTGAAGACGATCGTGAAAATCTACGCTCAACGCTCAATGCTCAAATCGCAGCATTGAACAACGAAGTGGCCGCCCAAGTTGCCAAGTACAGTGAAGCGAAAGCCCGATTGGACCGTTACGAAAAAGAAAATTGGGACTTGGCCGATGGGAAAATCGTTCGCGTTGCTCGTACCGATAGTAAAGTCTTCATTAATTTGGGGCTGAAAGACGGATTGAAAACGACCAGGACGTTCTCTGTATACGACGCCCTGACCACCAATTTTGAAAAAGGCAACCCCAAGGCCTCGATTGAAGTTACCCGAGTTTGGGATCATCAGGCCGAGGCCCGAATCACAAACGAGGATCCACTGAAACCGATTCTCGAAGGCGACCAATTGATCAATCCTGTTTGGGATCCCGGATACAGCGTGCCAATTGCTTTGGCAGGCGTTTTCGATTTAGACAGTGATGGATTTGATGATCGCGACCGATTGATTCAGTTGATTCAGCAAAATGGCGGTACGGTTGTTTCCTATCACGACAGCGAAGGTAACATTGTTGGCGAAGTCAACTCAGCCACTCGTTGGTTTGTGATGGGCGACTCACCAGCAATGGATACTGATGTCAACCCAGAAGTGATTCGAGCCATGCGAAAAATGAGTGACGCGGCTGAAAAGTACCAAATTCAAGAGATCGATACCCGAAAGCTCTTGAACTGGATGGGCCAACACAGCCAACCTAAAATCGAGCGATTGGACCGAAACATCGGCTCCCAATTCCGAGGACAAAACAAAGATCGTTAGGAAAAAGGTGTCCGACACCTTTTTGGCAAATTAGGCAATTTGGTCGCTCCTGGCATCCACTCGGTGGGGAGCATTTCAGCCGATGGGTGCATGAAACGGGCGCGGGACCGCGCCTGCTTACGTCCTTCGGCGTTATGCGTGTGTCTGCTACGCGAGATCACGAACTTGGGCTTGAGCTTTACACAACAGGCAATGGTTCATCTTCGAATGGTTTGCGATTTCCTGGCATCCATTTACAAAGCATAATTCCCAAGAAATATAGAAAGGTCAAAGGAATGGCCATCAAGAGTAGGCTGATCGGATCGGCGGGAGTTAGGAACATGGAGAGCACAAAAATCACCATCACGGCAATCCGCCATTTGGAAATATAAGTTGCCACATCCAAGATTCCGATCCGATTCAGAAACAACATAACCAACGGCAACTGGAAGGCCACGCCAAACCCCAAGGGGAGCAGGAGTACAAAACCTAACCAATCATTGATTCGTGGTTGAGGTGAAATTCCTGATTGGGCGCTGAAGGCGAACAGGAATTGCAGTACGGGATCAAAGACGAAAAAATAAGCCAGTAAGAGTCCACTGAGGAACAAGCCGAGACTGATCGGCAAGTAGATGTGGATATAACGTTGCTCATGGGGATACAGACCCGCGGCCACAAAACTCCACAATTGATAAAACACCCAAGGACTCGATAGAAACAACCCTGTGATCAATCCGGCCTTTAACCAGATCATAAACGGTTCGGTAATTCCCAGTGATTGCGGCCGAGTATCAACTTCGCGCCAAGCAACGATGGGTGCCAAATCGAGTTTTAATGGCGGCATCTGTTGAGTAAACACGCGGTTGATTAGCAAACGATTCAACCGCCGGTTCAAAATGATGTCGAACTCTTGATCGACGTCTTTCTTCATTCCATCCAGGCCGGGGTGACTGGGAGTCCCGGTCATGGATTCGTACCAACCTTGCGAACTGGCAAATAAGTTTTGGAACTCCGGCCCTTGATTGATTTCTGGAGCATCCAACAGGGAGTTCATGGCTTGAACAAATGCGGTCACATCGCTGTCGGATGGAATTCCTGAAAGTTTCGCCAAGCTCTTCAATTTGGATTGATCCTCGGGACTAAGTAGGCGGAGCAGGACGCGGGCCTGTGCCTGTTGAGCGGATGGCGTTTCGTCTTCGGTGCCGCTAACCATGATCTTGCTAATCGTGGGGATCTGGTCTCGATGAAAGTGGTCGGAGCGAAATTGATAGGGGCGGACTTCAATCTGTCCGAAGAAGCCCGGGTCAACTTCGCGAAGTCCCAAAACGAGCTCGGCTGGATCAACCATAAATTTTTGAGGAATCTGTCCTGCTTCAAACCAAACATCGAATTCCGGGGGCAACCACCCGAACTCCTCGACCAGTTTTTTCTGGGCCTCTCCCTTTTCAAATTTTTGTATGGCGGAATTCAAAGGCTTTTGCAAGAACCGCAAAACTTGGTCTGAAAAGAACAAGCCCACGGCAGTTCCAATCGCCACGCCTATACTCGAA
>JBGSIY010000608.1:0-3432 GCA_041742275.1 Pirellulaceae bacterium
AATTTGCGCGCTGCATCTTTGTTTGGACGCGATGTCGACGATCTATTTTCTCAGGTCGTTTCAGCGTTTGATCCCCGCAGTGTAGCGGTGACAGGAGAAAAAGCGTTTCATCCCAGAACGGATATTGCCGAGACAGAGTCGGGATATGAGTTGACGTTGGAGCTACCCGGAATGTCAGCGGATCAAATTCATGTTGAATATCACGACGGGGTTTTGAGCATTAGCGGTGAACGGGTTTTGGAAAATACCCAAGAGGGAAAAAAATTCCATCGAGTCGAGCGAGTTCATGGAAGTTTTTCCAGAAAGTTTCGTTTGAACGACATCGATGGCGAAGGACTACAGGCCCAGTTTAAAGACGGACTGCTGCAAATCGTTGCTCCAAAACTGGAGGAGTCGAAACCTCGCAAGATTGAAGTGAAAGTCAACTGAGAGGTGTAGCTAGAATGCTCCGTTCAAGTTGATTTAGGGCCGTTTCCAACGTTGACGTGGGGACCCAAGAAGCAAAAGAACAGAATGAAGCCGCTTGCACATGCAGCGGCTTTTTCTGTAGATTGACAGCGGGGAAACGGTTTGGGGGGAAACGGTTTGGGAGGCGGGGAACGTTTTGAAAGGCGTGGATAAGACCCTTAGTCTAGCCAAAGACATTTCGGAGTTTTGGTTGTCGCCAAGCGTCGACTTCGTGGTGATACCTATGAGGGAATATCAATCCTGCTCCGGCTCAGTTGGACGTGCGTTGGAATTGTCGAATCAATGGACTCAAGAACTCCATAGGGATGGGGTGAACATAGAATGCTACACGACCGAGTGAACCTGTCAGCTCTTCACCGAATTTGGTTCGGAAAATCGACTCACAACACCTAACATGATTGAAACAACTTATGAGCTATTATCGCCGTAGCCAATCTTCCACAAACGGTTTTGGGTCTGCGTTCAAGATCCGTTTGCTGATCGCAGGAGCAATTGTTTTGTTCTCGGTAGTCAGTTACATGGCCAACACAGACATCAATCCCATTAGCGGGAAACCCCAACGCGTCGGGGGACTCACTGCCGCGGAAGAGGTTGCCTTGGGAATGCAATCGGTGCATGTTTTGGCCAGAGAATTTGGTGGTTTCTCGCGTGATTCCAATGCAGCGCGTGAGGTGAAGTTGATGGGGGGGCGATTGGTCGACGCCTTGGAGCGACAATTGAGTAAGAAGAATCTTGCTTTGCCCTATCGTTTTGACTTTCATTTGCTCGATGACGATGTGACTGTCAATGCGTTCGCCTTGCCAGGCGGTCAAGTTTTTATAACCGAAGCCTTGTATCATCGATTGAACCATCCCGGACAATTGGCCGGGGTCCTGGGGCATGAGATGGGACACGTGCTCGAACGGCATAGCGCTCAACAGATGGCAAAAAACCGAATGTTTACTGGGATTTCATCCGCCGCAGGGGTCGCATCGGGGGATATTTCCGGGCAACGCGTCGCTCAAATGGTCGCCGGTGTCGTGGGGATGAAATACTCTCGCAACCATGAATTGGAATCGGATCGCTGGGGAGTCGAACTGATGACCCTGGCTCAGTATCATCCCAAACATTTACTGGAGGTCATGGATATTCTGGAGAGTGCTGCCGGGAGCGGGAATCCCCCTGAATTTTTAAGCACGCATCCTATGCCCGAGAACCGCCGCGAATACATCAACCAAGTTATTGAAGATGTTTTTCCCCAGGGCGTTCCGGAAGAATTGCTGTAGGTCATCCAGAAATTTCGGATGGAAGGGATTTGTTTTTGTTACGTGTGGGGCTCGGTTCTGTGTTGAGAGGAATGTCCCGAGGTAATGGGCGTGTTTGTTCGCAGGCCGTAGATTTGCCAAGTGCACACATGAGCTCTTCACACGTGAGCTAAGGTGGCCCAAAAGAGGCTGTAGGCGTTGAACAGCATGTGAGTGAATATGCAGGCCCATAGACTGCGCGTTTTCAAGAACAACCAGCCCAAAAACAATCCTAGCAAGAAGAGCGAGACCGGAGCGGCGCCCTGAGACCAATGGGCCAGGCCGAACAGTCCCGCCGATACAATTACGGCAAACACGATAGCCTGTGAGGACGCGGCGTCGGGGAAATCGGAGCTTGCCGATTCGATAAATGTGTTGGGGGAGGGTTGGTGGGCCAAACGCGTCAATCGATCAGGGGAGCCGACCAAGATTTGGCGAAGGCTCGTGCGTTTTTGAAAAAAGTCGGGCGGGTACAAATTGACTAACCAAGCCATCAAAAGTCCTCGAAAAATAAACTCTTCGAAAAATCCCGTGGCAATCACCGTCATCCACCATTGCGAAACCACGCCGGGCCAACTGTCGGGCCAGTTTTCAATCGATTCGTGTTGATAAGGAATCCAAATCGACAAGAGCCGGTGTAGTAACAGCAGGCCGGGTAACACCAACAAGACTCCTTTGATTCCCCTTCTGAGTTCTTTCAGAAGCTCACGGGGGCTCAATCGCAACCATCGAGCCACCGTCGAGTTCTGCCAAAACAAATGAAAGTAAACCAACAGGCAGCTGAGAATTTGAGCCAAGCCGTTAAAAAAAACGTTCAGTGGTTCGGATATTGAGAATTTGAGCAACGAGGCAAAGACACTCGCCGCAAACAGGAATACAAACAAATCCATGAGACCTGTTGAATAAATGGGCTTGGTTCCCCAGGAGAACAGAGAGTCGGCCCCCTCCCGCTTTCGATTGCGAAATTCGCGCAACCAGAGAGCCAGACTGATCGCCAGGAGGACCGCAACGGAAACCAGTTGGGCTGACGCCAGGTTTACAGTTCCGACCATGGATGGGATCGGTTGTGTCGGCGGCAGATCTTCCGCAGGAGCGAGGTTTCCCTGAAGTGAGCCCCACAGAGGGGAGTCCCAAAGGGAATGAGTGGCCAGAAGGTTGGCGGCGACGGCAAGCCCGGACATCAATGTTTTTCCGGAGGGTTGGTAAAAACTCGGGCTACGGCCCAGACGTAGCCTGCACCCGATTGAACCGTCGAGATCACGGCCAGCCAAATGGAAAGCGTCAGCACTACCAGCAACCAGCCCGGTAAATCGGCGTCGGGGGAATCTTGTTTGATGCCCAGAGCGACTAGGCCGGCCCCGGCGGCCACACACTGGAAAACCATTTTGAGCTTGCCCGACATTTTGGCCGAGAAATCTCCGCCTGATTGTTCGATGAATCCGCGAAGGGCGGTCACCAACAATTCACGACCGACAACCACGACCGCCATCCAACCGGAAATTGCGGCATAAGCGGGGACTTCATCGCGCATGGCGACCGCCAACAAAATGAAAACGCCGCAGATTAAAATCTTATCGCAAAACGGATCAAGAATTCGTCCCAGCTGTGTGATTTGGTTGTATTTTCTGGCCCACCAACCATCGACCCAATCGGTTCCCGCCGAGAGGACAAACAGGGCAAA
>JBGSIY010000609.1:0-6297 GCA_041742275.1 Pirellulaceae bacterium
ATTTGGCGAAAACGTTTTGGTCATTTTGGTTTATGGCAGTCTGATATTCAGTGGCCTTGGAGCGGTGAGCCTCTTGTGGCTGTTGATGAAGGATTGGAAACAGAAAAAACTTTGGTGATAACTATGACAAAAGATTTAGCAACGACGATCGTCGGACGTCCGATTGTTCGCTATGGTAATAGCAAGGGACTGCAATTGCCGCCGGACAATTTAATTAATTACTTGGGTCCGCAGATCGATCGCGATTCATTGGACCAATGGAGTGGGATATCAATTCTCAATGCTAGGCAATTTGATCGCCGATCCGTTGTGGCGTTGGCTCAGCTGAGCGCGATGTTGGAATCGGCTGAAATTGAAACAGCGAAGCCGTTGGATGGCAAGATTGCCATCACGGCGTTTTTCGAAGCCAGTACACGGACCCGACTATCGTTCGAAAGTGCGGTTCAACGATTGGATGGCAAAGTCCTCTCGGTTCCAGATGGCCAAGTGACGGGGATCGCTAAAGGTGAGTCGTTGGCGGATATTGGAGAAATGTTCAACACTTACGGGGATGTGGTCATCATGCGGCATCCCGATACGGACAGTATTGACAAGATCCTGACGAATTTGGAGCGACCGTTAATTAATGCCGGCAACGGTTCGGGGCAGCATCCCACCCAGGGCCTACTGGATTGGTACGCGTTACTAAAATGGCGACCGGAACTGGCTCAGGAAAACTGTTCTCCGGACAAACAAATTCATCTGGGAATAATTGGTACGCCGGGTTCGATGCGAGCGGTCAAGAGCTTTTTGAGGTTGGCACTGTTATTCACGGGGGCAGTCAAAAAGATCACTTTGATTTCCGAGTTGGCCGACCCGGTTGGTTTTGATTTAACAGGGCCGTTAGAGGATTCGACTATTCCCCTGGCCATCACCAACGATGCTCAAGACGTTCTCGAAGACTTGGACGTCGTGTACGTCAACTCAATTGCTTTTCTAGGTGACAGTTACCGACAAATGGGAGATCGTTACAAGTTGTCACTAAGTAGCAAACTCAAACCGAACGCCGTGATCATGCATCCGCTGGCCCGCCGCGACGAATTAGATACGGATTTGGATCGCACGCGTCATAATCTCTATTTCGCACAAGCTGCTGGTGCTGTGTTCATGCGTCAGGCGTTGTTGACGGCTGTCTTGGGTCGCATTGAGCGGATTACGACAATTTAACAACAGTAACCACAGAAGTGAGAAAAACAAAAAAGAATGTGTGGCATTACGGGGTACTGGTTCCCCAACCAAACCAATAACGACCCGGCGATCATTCAACGAATGCTCGATGCGATAATTCATCGTGGGCCCGACGACCGTGGTGTCCAGCGATTCAACGAATTGGGTGCCGTGCTAGGGCATACGCGACTCTCCATCGTCGGTCTGGCTCATGGTCACCAACCGATCTTGTCCGAGGATGGCTCGATTGCGGCAACGGTTAATGGCGAGTTTTACGGCTACAAGACTATCCGCTCCGAATTGGCTTTGGAGAACCGCCGTTGCACGATCAAGAGCGATAGTGCCATTGTCATTCCGTTGTACGAGCGAGACGGGTTGTCTTGCGTTGAATCATTGCGGGGCGAATTTGCTTTTGCGATATTTGATGCCAGGGCCAAGAGGTTGATATTAGTGCGAGACCGATTTGGCATCAAACCTTTATATTTTTCGAGCTTTGAAGACGGCATTGTCTGGGGCTCGGAAATCAAAGCCATATTAAAACATCCGCGAGTCGAACCGCGACTCTGCCCACAAGCCGCATTGCATCAGATGATGCAAGTGATGGTCCCAGGGTCGACAGCCTTTCAGGACGTTCAGGCCTTATTGCCGGGACACTTGTTGGATATACGTTGGCACGATGGACAAATTCACATCGAACAACAGCGTTGGTGGGATTTGGTTTTTCCCGACTCACACGAATCGGGCCAAGCACCCGAGCCGTATATACAGGGCGTTCGTCAGCGATTGATCGACGCTGTCGCGACTCGTTTGGAAGCGGATGTTCCGGTAGGATGCTATCTGTCGGGCGGGATTGATAGTTGTTCAATTTTAGGCTTGGCAACGGTCTTGCAGCAGTCTCCGATCAAAGCCTTTACGATTGCCTTTGACGATAATCAATATGACGAGTCAAGTATTGCGACTCGGATGGCACGTCAATGTGGAGCTCAGCAAGAATTGTTGAGACTGAATGAACAACAGCTCTATGGACCGGCTTTTGAACGTGCAACTTGGCATGCAGAACGCACGTTTTACAACACGTTGGCAGTTGCCAAGTGGCACATGAGCCGACGCGTGCGACAATGTAATTACAAAGCCGTGATTACCGGCGAGGGAAGTGATGAGTTATTTGGTGGGTATCCGTTTTTTAAACGCGACTACATTGGTCGTGAAATGAATTCCGGCGTTTTCGGCGGAGCCATTTTGGCGGAAGAAGAAATGAAAAACGAAGTATGGGATGATCTGTGCGGTTTCACACCGTCGTGGATTCAACCTTGGATGCTGGCATTGCGCGAGGTGAGGCCGTTACTATCGGCCGAATCACGGGATATCTTGAGCGATTACGATCCAATCAGCGCCGTGGCTCAGCAGATTGATCCAGCCCAAGTTCGCGGTCGGCATCGTCTGGACATTGCTCAGTACACTTGGGCCAAGACCATGTTAGAGGGGCAAATATTGACGTGGGGTGGCGACCGCATGGACATGGCTAATAGTATGGAAGCCCGGCCCGCTTTCCTAGATCATCACCTCGCCGAGTACGCCACGACAATTCCACCAGAGATGCGAATTCGTGAAGGGGTAGAAAAATGGGTTTTGCGGGAGGCGATGGTCGCTGTGTTGCCGAAGGAATTGTACGAACGCGAGAAGTTCGCATTTATGGCGCCTCCTGCTCATACTTCGCCTGCCAAAACAGCGGCCTTGATGAACCTGGTCAATAAATGGCTGACGGCGGATCGCGTGCACGACGCAGGACTATTTGACGAATCGGCAGTGCATCAATTGGTCAACCGAGCGTTTGAGGAACAGGACACCAATCGCTCAAGACGCAACGATATTTTGCTCAATCATTTAATCCAACTTCACATTCTGCACGGTCAATTTGTTCAGGGCGAGTTGCCGCCCGAACAGGACGATGCGGCAGATAATGGCCCGGCGGCCTAACTTTTGATGATGTCTAAGCACATTTGCAGAGAAGTTGGGTTTTCGATGCGGACGCAATCTGAAGCTTGTACTCCAACGATTCGGACGCAGGCACGTTGGAGTACAGCCTTTACGCCAGCCTTTTGAAGCTGTTATATTTTTGATAGCTGAACGATGGTTTGATTTACTTTTTTGAGTTGAAGTCTACTGTAAAAGTATCATCCCTACTTTTACAGGAGCGAGCTATGAATTTTGTTGACCGTGCTATTAACAAATTTGCTGAAAAAAAACCGATGGCTGTGATGGCCCGCGTATTGATCACCAACACGTTGTCATCTGAAACTTTTGACCGTGTTTATTCAAAGCATCGAAAGCGGCAGTTTGAAGGCGATCTATCGTTTTCTACCGTTGCCGACATAATGGGCGAAGTCGTATTGAAGATTCATCCCAAGGTTAATTCCGCCTATGTTAATCGGCAAATCGACGTGTCAGTTAACTCAGTTTACAACAAATTACAGGGGATTGAGACTCAGGTTTCTCGAGCCGTGGTGAAAGAAACCGCCTCCAAGATGATGTCCATCGTCGACAACCTCTCGGGACCCTTGCCTCCTTTGCTATTAGGCTATCGTACAAAAATTGTAGACGGTAATCATTTTCGGCGAACCGACCGAAGGATCGGCGAGCTTCGGGAACTCAATGTAGCTCCGCTTCCAGGGCAAGCGTTGGTCGTTTATGACCCACAATACAAAATGGCGATTGATGTGTTGCCTTGCGAGTGTGGGCACGCATCGGAGCGAACATTGTTGCCGGAACTGCTTGAAACCATTGAAAAAAATGACTTAATGATCATGGATCGCAATTTTTGTGCGATTCATTTTTTGTTTGGCCTTGTGGACGCCCAAGCCAAGTTCATCATTCGGCAACACGGCCAAATGCCCTATCAACTCAAGGGACATCCTCGTCGGATCGGTGAAATTGAAACGGGAATTGTTTATGAGCAAAGGCTAGAATGTGAGGATCAATCAGGCAACCGCAAACACTTTCGACGTGTGACGATTCACCTTTTTGAATCCACACGTGATGGCGACTTTGAAATACATCTGATTACGAATCTGCCGAAAGGAGTCAGTTCCCTGAAGGTCGCCGAATTGTATCGAAATCGTTGGCAAATTGAGACGGCTTTTCAAAACATGGCCGAAAATCTACAAGGAGAAATCGAAACTCTGGGCTATCCGAAGGCGGCCTTATTTAGTTTCTGCATGGCTTTGGTGGCGTTAAATCTGTTTTCCGTGATTCGCTCGACCGTCGAAAAAGTGCATGGTGAAGAAGCGGCGCAAAATCTGTCCATCTACTATGTCACGAACGAAATCAAATCAGCGTCCGAGGGGATGGCCGTCATCATTGAAAATACGGACTGGACCAAAAAATACGCGAGTATGACGCCCGCGCAAATCGCCAAAGAACTCCAATGGATTGCAAAATCAATCAATTTAAAAAAATACAAGAAGAACAAATGGACGCCAAAAAACAATGACAAATTGAAACAGGACAAAACCAATCGACAACACGCCTCGACTTTCAAAATCCTTCAAGCGTCACGTTGTGACACCTAATGTGACAGCTTCAAAAGGCTGGCCTAAAGGCTGTACTCCAACGATTGCGTCATTGGGGAATGGGTGGTTGTGCGGGAATATTCATGCAGATGCTTGCGTGTCGCATTATCAATCATTAATTTGTATTTTATCCGAGTCCATTATTGGTTTTTTCTGCGAATGATGTCGCCCCGATGGGCACGCTGTTGCATGATGGGGTCCGGTGTGATTTGTCCGGTTTTTACAAAGATTTTGGAAAGGCTTAGATGAAATCGATAAATTCTGTCCTGGGAAACGTTGGAAATCATTTTTGTTTTGTCATGTTGTTCGTGGTCATCGGTGTCATTGCCTGCCCAGGTTGCCGGCCACCCAGTAGTGATTCGTCGGCGACCTCCACGATGAAGAACACTGGCGGTGAATCGTTACCTGGACTTTCGCCGGAAAGTACTCCGGAAAAGGTCGCCGAAATGGCTTTAAAGGCGATAGCAGATCAAGACTTGGAAACATTAATCAAGCTCATCGCCGGAGAAAAAGTCCATAGTGATATGAGCAAAATTTCTCGGGGCAAAGACAGCATGCAAGGGCTCGTTGAGCAATCGTCACGACTCGCCGCTGGGTCGATTCGAATGAACATGAATTTTTTGGACGATCAACCTCGACGCATTGGCGAAACAATAATCGATGGAAATCGAGCAACAGTAGTTATCCATGGACAAGCTGCGGAAAAGCCGTTGCAAAAAGAACTCTATTTTGTACGGGAGCGTGATGTTTGGAAGTTGGTGCCTAGCCATCGATAATTCAAAATAGCGTGGCGGATATTTATTGGTGAGAACAAGTGTCTCCTGCGAGATTATTTTTTTTCGCAGTCCGGACGTTGCAACCGCCCCCCGCTTGTTGTGACATATAATATTCGGCTACCCGGACGCTTCAGATGCCTATATTAAAATTCTTTCGGTTGACACTCGTTGTCACTGGGGGTTAAAATAATGGGTCTCAGAACGTGCCGCTGGCATTCTACCAGGGTCATGCATTCTTAGTTTGGCAGCCCTATATTGAGGCAGCTTGGTCCTATATTGGGGCAGCTTGGACTACCAAGTGATGCCGGAAAATTTTGGAGTACAAACCTAAGCATTTTGGGTAGTTGTGGATTGTGACAGAGCGACAAGAGAGAGGCTCTCAAGTCGGCGTGTAGTGCGTGCGTTGTCGCTAGAGATCCGCAGTTTGCCATCTTCGCCCAGCACTTCTCCCGAAGCCTTACCGCAGTGTCAGTTTGCATCTTTCGCATGTCCTTTTTTGCAGTGTGCGAGTTTGTTGTTTGCGCATTTGTTTTCTGGATTGCGATGTGCAGGGGTGCCGTTGGAGGCAAATCGAACATTCCGATTCCGGGACTTTGGGGTTTCATCTATTATATCGGCCATCTTTTTTCTGACTTTTGTGTGTGGGGCCTGTGTTTATGGGACGGGTCATGCCCACGTGCAACTTCCGCAACGAGGAGACGGAGCGAGGAAGGGAATCACTACTGGGTCGGATGTAATCGATGGCA
>JBGSIY010000610.1:0-2595 GCA_041742275.1 Pirellulaceae bacterium
TTGCCATGCCGCCCGTTTCCATGAAAATGGCTAAAATGCAAAAAGCCACTTTGGACCCCAATAAAATTTCTGGAAGATGTGGGCGTTTGAAATGTTGCTTGCGGTATGAATTCGATCATTACGAAGAATCACAAAAACAACTACCCAAAATTGGAGCGTTTGTGGTGACCCGCGAAGGCAAAGGGCGGGTGCTCAATCAAGAAATTTTGGCGCAACAACTATTGATCGAAATGGAAGATCACCGCAGAATGATCATCGATGCAGGAGAAGTCCTGTCGGTAATCAAATCCTCCGGTGGCGGTTCTCGTCAAACGAATGACGCATAAGGGTGTCGAGGAGGACGGGTCGAAGGAATACGTTCATTTTCATCGTAAATTCGCGAGAAATAAACGGTTTTTTGGCCAAAATAGCGAAAACGTTGATGATATTGAAAAATCTGGCTCTCTGGCTCCCAGTCAGCCATATCCCAAACTTTTTTTGCTAGTAAAATTGACGTAGCGACGAGTTTTGTAAATCATTACAACGTGGCATCTGTTCATGATGAAATTTGCTTGATCTCAATATCCCTGACTCACACTTTCATTCTAAAAAGATTTGAATCCGATGGATTATGACCTGCAACTGCTCGTTCAAATTTTAGAAAAAGAAAAAAAGTATTCCGTTGAGGCCTATCTGTTTGTGCGGGAGGGCCTGGCCTTTGCGGCTGATCACTTAGAACTCGATACCTGCGCGGATTCTGTTAAAGAACGTGGCTCGGACTTTCGCAGTCCCCTCAAAACAGAAAAGCGACATGTGACAGGCCAGCAACTTTGCGAAGGCATTCGAGAGTATGCGTTGGGCCAATTCGGTTATATGTCAAAGACAGTACTCAATAGCTGGGGAATTGAAACCACTTCCGATATCGGAGCTATCGTTTATAAGATGATCAACGCCGGTATCATGAAAAAGTCGTCTCAAGATCGCCGCTCTCATTTTGATAATGTATTTGATTTTAACGACGCCTTCGAAGAACAATTTGACTTCAATAGCACGTGCTCTGCCGTGCGTAGGACTTGCTGAGCCATGCACGAATCGTTACAAAATCCGGTTTCGCAAAAACGATGCTGATTGGTTTGCTCCTGGTAATTGTTGAGGCATCTGAGATGCGTTCTTCTGCGGCCGGCTGAGCAATTTTTGGGAATGTCGTGTTAAAATCGGTTCGATATTCAGAATAAGTTTCAGAGCAACCCGATCCCATTACCAAATTTTTTCACAATCTCTGTTTTCTTGAGCCGTGTACGTCAAAATGAACGTCAATTCGAATACGAAGTCGAACAACTCAAAAAAACACCATCGCGTGATCGCCATTTCTTTTGCCGCAATCTATGCGATCTGGTTGGCTTTTCTGTTTTACCTGGCGTGGGCGAAACCCTAATGCTCCTGTCCGCATCACCTGAGCATCATCCGGCATTTTATTGCACCTTTCGCCCCATAGCAACGTTCTGCTTGTGATTTCCATCGCGCAGCAAAACTGCCCTAGAAGTCGAAACGGATACCTTGAGCCAAGGGCAAATCCTGCGAGTAATTAATGGTGTTAGTTGCGCGGCGCATATAGTTTTTCCAACTGTCCGATCCCGATTCTCGCCCGCCTCCAGTGTCTTTTTCCCCGCCGAAGGCACCTCCAATTTCGGCGCCACTGGTACCGATATTGACATTGGCGATCCCGCAATCCGAACCGGTCGCCGAACAAAACAGCTCCGCTTCACGCACATCGTTTGTGAACACGGCACTCGATAACCCCTGAGAAACCGAGTTTTGAATGCGAATCGCCTCAGTAAATTCACGGTAGGATGAAACGTACAGAATGGGAGCAAATGTTTCTGTTTGGCAAACTGTCGCTTCCGGGTCAATTTGCACGAGAGCCGGGCGAACATAGCATCCTCCCGCAGGTACTCCGTCAGTAATTTGCTCTCCTCCCCAAACTTGGCCACCTTCCTCTTGAGCCTTGCGAAGCGTGGCGTGCATACGTTCCATCGCTGAACGATCAATCAAAGGTCCTACCAGAGTTTGGCCTTCCAGTGGATTACCAATTCTGATTTGGTCAAATGCAGCTTGAATGTTTGCAATCAGTTCGTCTCGTAAGGACTCGTGCACAATCAATCGGCGCAAGCTAGTGCAACGTTGCCCCGCGGTCCCAACGGCGGCGAAGACAATCCCTCGCAACGCCAGCTTAAGATCGGCCGAGGGGGCCACAATGGCGGCGTTGTTTCCACCCAACTCAAGCAACGAACGCCCCAACCGAGCTGCCACCACTTGTGCTACGGATCGCCCCATTTCTGTAGAGCCGGTAGCGCTGACCAAAGAAATCCGGCGGTCGGATGCGATCCAAGCTCCTTGTTCGCGTCCCCCTTGTATCAACTGAAACAACGCTTGGGGGGCACCAACCTGCACGGCACATTTTCTCGCCAAGGCCGTACACGCGA
Organism: Pirellulaceae bacterium; assembly: GCA_041742275.1. Lineage (GTDB taxonomy): Bacteria > Planctomycetota > Planctomycetia > Pirellulales > Pirellulaceae > BJ22. Next base: position 2,463 of record JBGSIY010000610.1, read on the forward strand.
CAGCCGTCAGTGGCGTTTTTTCAGACGGTTTCCAAACAACAGGATTTCCACAGACAACCGCCAACATGGCATTCCAGGCCCAGACTGCCACGGGAAAATTGAATGCGCTAATCACACCCACCGGCCCCAAGGG
>JBGSIY010000611.1:0-4858 GCA_041742275.1 Pirellulaceae bacterium
CTGGTAAGATGATCAAGCGGTCGGGGGCGCAGGCCGTGAAGCTCGAGGGGGGAGCAGAACAAGCGGGAGTCATCGCCGCCTTGTCCAGCGCCGGAATCCCCGTCATGGCGCACGTCGGTTTGCGGCCGCAAAGCGTTCATATGATGGGTGGATACAAAGTTCAACGCGATGAAGATGTTCTGTTGCGCGACGCCCTGGCGGCTCAAGAGGCCGGGGCCTTTTCTGTTGTTTTTGAATGCATCCCCGGGGAGATCGCCGCGAGGTTGAGTCCTCAATTGCGCATCCCTACGATCGGGATCGGTGCGGGGGCGGGTTGCGATGGCCAAGTCCTGGTTTTGCATGACCTAATTGGTTTAACCAGTGGTTATGTGCCGGCGTTTGTGCGGCAATATGCTCAGGTCGCCGACACTATTCGGCAGGCCGCGACGGATTGGTGTTCGGATGTTCGAGCCCGAACCTTTCCAGGTCCCGAGCAATCCTTTTGAAGATCACCGCTTTCCCTGAAAAAGCACTCGCCGACCCGAAAGGATTTGTTGCATGTTGAAAAATGTTCCCTATCAAAGTCTGCAACACGATGGCTTGACCATTGAGGGTTACTCTCGCGCTGCCGTTCAGACCTATTGGCGAATTGCCGAGCTGAAGTTGGGGTTTGATTTGGGAGCTCATCCCTGGGATTTTATGGGGACGCCCTTTTGGTTGCTGTCGCATTGCCATTTGGATCACGTGGCGGCGTTGCCGTTGTATGTTGCCCGCCGACGATTGATGAAAATGGAGCCCCCCACGATCCTCTTGCCCGCATACGCCGTGGATCCCGTGCGGAGGATGTTGGCCAGTTTTGAAACACTCGACCGGGGTCGGTTGCCCTGTGAATTGGTCGCAATGGAAGGGGGCCAGCGTTACGATTTGACTCGCGAGATTGTCATCAATGCCTATGACATGGATCATCGCATTCCGGCACTCGGTTATATTGTTTCCGATCGTCGCAAAAAGCTCAAAGCCGAATATCACGACTTGACCGGGGATCAAATCCGAGAATTGCGGGAACGGGGAGAAGAAGTTTCGCATGAAATCCTGGTTCCCTTGGTCGGCTACACAGGGGACACGGCCCCTCGTGGGTTGGACAACAATCCTGAGTTCTATCATACGAAAATTCTGATAACGGAAATGACGTTTGCCGCGGATGACCATACACCTCAGTTCATTCACAAGAATGGACATATGCATCTGGAGGATTTTGTAAATCGCCAAGATCGATTTGGAAATGAGTTGGTGATAGCTTCGCATTTCAGTACGCGTTACTCACGACGAGAAGCTGAGAAATTGGTAATGAATCGGCTGCCTGATATGTTGAATGGACGCCTCCGAGTCTGGATTTAATTTTGCGATGAAACACTGATGCCTGCGAGCGAAACCCGTTCCGCCTATTTCCATGTTCCCTTCTGCCGTCATCGCTGCGGCTATTGTAATTTCGCGTTGGTAGCGGATCGGGACTATTTGATTGATCGATTTTTGCAGGCGATCGATTGGGAAATTCGGCAGACGCCTCAAACTCAGGTGGTAGACACGATCTACTTGGGAGGGGGGACGCCCACCCACCTCAACGATTCCCAATTGAAACGATTATTTGACTCCATTACCAGCCGTTTTGAACCGTCGGACCGATGCGAAATCACAATTGAAGCCAACCCGAATGATTTGTTGCCCGAACGGAGCGAGTTCTTGGCCGGGTTGGGCGTCAATCGAGTCAGCCTGGGGGTTCAGTCGTTTCACCCGGCAAAGTTGCAGCGATTGGATCGAACACATCAACGTCATGAAGTTCTCGCGGCAGTTCAAGCTGCCGGTTCCTTTGCTGCCAGTGTTTCAGTTGACTTGATATTTGCGGCTCCCGAAGAAAGTTTGGAACAGTGGCAGGCGGATTTAGAGGAGTTGGCTGGACTGAAGATCCAGCATGTGTCGGCTTATGAATTGACTTATGAGAAAGGGACTTTGTTTTGGAATCGGCGGACGCGCGGCGATCAATCGGAGGCCGACGAGGAACTTCGTTTGAGTATGTATCTCCACGCCATTGAACGTTTGGAAAAACTCGGCTTTCGACAATATGAAATCTCCAGCTTTGCTCAGGAAGGCCATGAGTCGCGGCACAATTCCGTTTATTGGAGTGGCTCACCGTTTTTTGCTTTTGGTCCTGGCGCTGCGGGGTACTTGGATGCGCAACGGTATCAAAACGTTACGAGCCCAATGCAATACATGAAAATGATCGAGCGGGGAGTACGGCCGATCAAAGAAACTGAAAATCTATCGATATTGGAACGAGCTCGCGAGCTACTGGCCATTGGCCTCCGCCGGTTGGTAGGGGTTCAAGAATCACATTTCAAAAACGTCAGTGGTGTGGCGATGCACGATGTGGCTCCGAGAGCCGTAGAACGTTTGCTCGATTGGAAATTGCTCGAAACCAGCGGTGAGACGCTGCGACTGACTCGGGCAGGTCTGTTGTTGTACGACAACGTGGCTGCTGAAATCGTCAATGGGGAACCGTAATGCAGGCACGGTCACGCTCAGGTTTTTGAAGTTGTCCAAGGCAAGTGATTCGGACAGGCATGTTTTGATTTGCTGCTGGTGGAAGATTACTGTCGACTCATGGATAGCTGTTCACACCGTTCGACGGATTCGCTTTACCTTGACCCACAACGATTCCGAGCTTGAACGGCTCCACCCACCTTGCCCCGTTTTTTGAAAGATTTTTTGGGGAAATATGCAGTCTCAAAACACCGTGTTTATATGGGCAATTCAGGAAACCAAGGGTTCATTCTCTGGATCCAGTGCCTTGTTCCACGCCTGTGTTGGCATTGGAGTCCCTTTTTTAGCGGCACTCTATCGCCTGAGACCAGCCAACGGACCCTAAAACATTAGTTTAACGAAGGACGAACTCTATTTTCCACCGGATTGTTTATACACGCCCTGGGTTCTAACCGCAGAAATCGGCTGCCAACGCATTCTGGTTGATTTGACGGGTCACCCGTTCCACGGGAACGGAGTTCTCGGAAAGAAAAATTTCTAAATTTTTAGCCAAGGAACCATCATGGTCGGCGAATAAAGGGCGTCAATTAAACCGATTTTTGAGGAATCTTATCATGGCGTTTCATGTTCCCTTTGAGCATCGTCAGCGTGCGCAGCCGATTTATATTGGTTTTGACCTGCCCCCTCGTCGCATTCGCAAACGGAACTGGACCGGTTTCGTCGGGTTTTTGATGGGGATCGCTGGCCTGTTCACGGTCGGAGTCCTCTCCCCGTTAGCCTTGTTAATCAGCCTGTTCGGATTGCGCAAAGGCCCTCGCGGTTTCGCAATAACAGGTGTTGTTTTGGGCTTGATTGGCTCAATGATGATTGGTTCCATTGTGGCAGCCACCAGCTTGCACCGTCAACAAGTTCATGAGCGTCGGATGAGCAAACAGAATCAGGTGAAGGTCGTGGAAACCGAGAAGACGCTGAAAACGGCCGTTCTCGAATTCGAGGAATATGCGGGAGACCACGATGGCTATCTGCCCGAACCCATTACGGCGAATATGCTGTCGATTAAATACATGGACGCTTGGGGACAATCACTCCGTTTTGATGACGAGAAATCCCATGCCGTGCTACGAAGTGCGGGCGCTGACCGAAAATTTGATTCCCGTGACGATGTCACCGTTCGGTTGCAAGGGAACATCGATCGCGACCAATCCTTGCCGGTCAACTAAGGCCTCTGGTTGGCCTTATCATCAAAATGTGAAAACGCTCAACATATTCAACCGCAGGCTCGAATCGCCACGAGACTGCGGTTTTTTCGTTGGTGGCCGTTACGTTCGTTACAACGGTCACGACAGGGAAATTGCACACAATACGACGCCGCAAGGTCGAGTTTTTTGATTGGTACGGGCATTTCCTAATATCCCTGTTGCTCATTTTGCGATAAAGAATTGAGTGCCGGATCTACCGATTGCAGGGTTTAAAATCGATTTGCATATGGGGCGTTGATTCAAATGCTGTTCGCATCTAGGGCGCCGCAATCGCCATAATCTACAGGCCAACCGACGTGTCGAAAGCAGCGAATCGCAGTTAACAATGCGGATTCTTCTTGGGTGTCTGAATCAGCCACGAAGAGGAGCTGGGTTTGTTCACAATTTCAAAATGGGCGAGTTAGTAGAAACTCGTCAATAAGACCGGAAACAAAGGATGGTTGGAATGGTCACTCCGAAAATGCTCACATGTTTTTTGTTTGGAATGGTTTCAATGGTTGCCGTCACAGTCGAGGCGCAACGGCCGCAACGACATTGGACTAATCCTGCGAGGCCGCTTCAGGGAACAGGCCGATTTTTAGGGTTGGGATATAGCACCGGGTACCATACACGATACCATGGCTCGGATACGGACTATTATCAGCCTTACAACGCGCGCAATTCCATGCGAATGGCGCCTCCGATTGAAAACCATTGGGCAACTGAAAACCATTGGGGGCAAGGATGGGAGACTTCGGGCTCCAACGCCAGTCAACAACCTATGGGTTCACGGGGTCCTGTCCAGGCGAATCCGTTTCACCCCAATCCCGCCGGACGTCCGGAAGGAAACGATTTTCAACCCTTGCAGCGACCATCAGACAATCGCTTACCAGAGGCAGTCCCCATCGATTCCCGTCAGAATCAACGCGAGAATGAACCGCGACGAAGTGGCGAACCGATGGACAAGCAATCGCAGGACTTGGACTTGAGCCTAACCGGGCACTCCGTGCTGATCAAAAATTAAAACTCGAACGTGCAAGTATCGTTTAGGTTCGCCTTTATTTGTCAAGCAGAGCTTGGATTCCTCGATCGAGTTCGCTGAC
>JBGSIY010000612.1:0-19435 GCA_041742275.1 Pirellulaceae bacterium
GTCAGATTCGCAATTACTTTCAACATCCCGATCAACGAGTCAAAGACGTTCGCACAGGTTACAGCATGGGCGACTTTCACCGAGTCCTCGGCGGAGACATCCAAGGGTTCTTGGACGCCATGCTGCAATGGCGAGTCAAACAGGACGCGGGCCAACCGACCCAAACCAACGCGGCAAAGGATGAGGACGATTAAAGAACAGGAAACGCCACGATTTGGGTTCCAGCTCCTGTGTTTCGCGCGAAGACGACGGTGAAAAACATGGCGACAGCGGGAAATGACCCCAAGTCAAACAGAGAACGGGACGGAAGTTAGTGCATTTGATAATTCCTAATCGCCCGTTTCCCCATGGTGCAAACACCAGGGAAACGCAATTGGAACTGGTTTTCGAGCTGCAACAAGATCGCTATGGTCATCGGATTGGCCGTGTTCCCGAGCCGGGCCGACTCGCTTCCGCAAGTCATTCGTGGCTGCAGACCGTCCAAAACACTGCGGCCGCAGATTGGCCTTGCTCCCCTCCTTTGCAACAGATTCACGAGCAAACCATTCAGGGGCTCCCCGTGATCATGGCCGTAGGGATGGCAGGCGGGGGACATTGGTCCGCTAGTTTTGCAGCAACTCAAGGGGAGCGAATCGGGTTGCAGGTCGAACTGGCCGCGCGCGTGATCGTGTCGGACGAAACTCGGTTGACCCTCCGCTATCATCTGGGCCCCCAGGTCGCAGCGACTCAGCTGGATGACTCGTTGCTGAGTCTTCAGCATCCCGAATCGAATTTGGCATTCGAATTGCTCCTAGAAGGCTGTCGCGCTCACCTGAATCAAGAATCGGCCGAACTCGAATTGATGGCGAAATTGCCTGAAAAAAAAGGTCGGGCGACCGTTTCTTGGGGCTATTTTCTGTACTCTGTGCCGAATAGCGTATAATGTTAGCGAAAGTGGATTCTGCAATATTGGCAGTGCATTTGCGTGAGCGCAACGATGTTCATGTAATAGCGGCTAATTTCGCAATGTGTGAACTCATTGAGGCCCTGAACGGTTAGCCAGGGCGATCAACCAAAATCGAAATTAACAAACAATGCGTCAATTTTGACGACGAGGAGTAGCTTATGTTCTTTGATCCATGGTACCTAATTCTGGTCATGTTGCCGGGATTAGTATTGTCGGGAATCGCCAGTTGGATGGTGAAAACTCGATTTAACTACTATTCCAAAGTCCCTTCGACCATGGGCTATACCGGATCCATGGCGGCCAAGAAGCTGTTGGCACGGGCGGGAATCCAAGACGTGCAAGTGGTTCGAGTCGATGGCTTTTTGTCGGACCATTATGATCCTGTAAATAAACGTCTGGCGCTGTCTCCTCCCGTGTTCGATAGTACATCGATAGCTGCTATCGGGGTTGCCACGCATGAAGCGGGCCACGCGATTCAACATGCTACGGGCTATTATCCGCTCAAGTGGCGTTCGCTGCTGGTCCCGGTCGTTCAGTTCGGCAGTCCCTTCAGCACGTGGGGAATGATCATTGGTTTGGCCCTGTGGGGTGGAGCTGGTGCATCGGGGGGCGCAGGTTCGATGTTAGGGCAAACGATCTTCATGGTGGGGGTCGGATTGTTTGGGTTGTTGGTATTGTTCCAACTCGTGACCTTGCCGGTTGAGTTCAACGCCAGTTCGCGGGCCAAAGCTCTTGTTGTGGAAGCCGGAATTGTCGGTTACCAGGAGCGGGAGGGAATTGATAAGGTCCTCAACGCAGCGGCATTGACCTACGTCGCGGCCTTCGTGCAATCGCTCCTCACATTATTGTACTTCCTCTGGCGAGCCGGCCTCCTGGGCAACAGCCGCGACTAGTCTCGATTGTCAATCACGGTTCCCGTTGGTGGGCAGTAACAAGGCCAATCGCACAGAAAAAAACACAAACAATCAAACACAATGTAAAGCACACAAAGCTTCCGTCAAAAACGGAAGCTTTTTTTATGCAAACACAGCCCCACTCATCTTCCGGAACAACCGCAGCCCGAAGGCAAAAAATAGTTTACGATCCAATACGCTCGGCATCCATCAAATTATTTACGCAGGGAGAAGACAATAACGCAATCTTGCTCTCCATACAAAGAACAGAACAAACCAATTATCTGTTTGCTTAAATTGAAATCAGCTTGGTAAGAAAATGGAGGTAGGAAGATGATGAAATCCATATTCTTACCCCTCATCTTCTTACCTAGTTCCTGCTAAATCAAAACACTAAATCTGAAGGAAGATTACAATGCCGGTGCAATGTGCCGTTAAGATCGAGCCACTTTCGACCGAGGCGTTTAGGGAACTCGACTATCAGGTAATGCGGCACGCGTTCGAGACGCAGAATGACTTGGGGCGTTTGGCCGATGAGCGAATTTATTCAGCCGACATAGCGGAAGAACTGCCTAGCGATCGGTTTACGGTTTTCAGGGAACTTGAGCCAAAAAGGAGCCAAAAAGGACAGGCTTGATTTGAGCGTCCTTGAGCCGCTGTCCGCTATGCGAAAGATTGAAAAAGCGGAGGATGCCCGGGTCAAAGACGAGCAAATTTGATGGTTTTTTGGATTAAAGTAAAGTGCTGCAGGTGGATCGCCAGTGCCTATCGCAACGTTGATCTCCTGGACTACACTCGTAGGCTCCGCAGGGACAAGCGCGCAGCTGAGACTGTTTCGAGCGATTGAGGACCGTTCCGTAAATAAATGTCGCCTTGCTCCCCGCGAACGATAAAAGACGTTGCTGTTGCGGAGAGAAAGGCGACAATAAAAATCCGGATGATCCTAAGTGTCGATACGCTCGGCAACGATTGAGTTATTAGTCAACCATCCACGCAACTCAATGCTTTTCCCATTTGTCAATGATGTTTCCACACGAGCTTGGGAATAATCAACGATGAAACCAAGAAATTCGAATCTCTGTAGGGTCGAATTGAGGTTTTGAATTTCGCCGAGCGCTCGTAGATTTTCGTCACGATCACCAGGTAATTCCGTTTCGACTTGGCGCGCCGTCAGGATGTTGTTGGCAAAGGCCCCATCCACTTTGACAAATGAACCGTTAGCGATTAAGCCATATATTTGCGATGAAGAATAATTGACGGAGATACCCATTAACTTGAATGTTTTCGCTTCGGCGTTCAGTTCGGAAATGGCTCCCCTCAATTCGAAAGCACCATTAGTATCTCGTTGGCGTCCACCGGCGTCGTCACCGATTCGATGAGCAGAAATGTTATTTCCCGCCAACGTTCCCTCTAGTTCGATGGATTGGCCATTGGCTAATGTCTGAGAGACGCTCGCATTATTGTAATTGACAGTGAACCCTAAAAAGCTAAACGTTTTCGCTGAGGTGTCGAGTGAAGAAACGACGCCACGCGATTCGAAATTATGATGATTTTGGTCGTTTTCAAATTCGATTTCTCTGGCAGTAACCCTATTTGACTCAAAGAGCCCTTCGACCTTAATGAAATTTCCGTCAGCCAGCGTCGTTCGCACGGCGGCATTCGAATAGTTCACATTGAGCCCCAATAACTCGAAGGTTTTGGTGGTCGTATTGAGATTGGTAATCGATCCACGAATTTCGAAATCGCCATCGGTACCATAGTCTTCGAAATCGTCGAAGACGGAATCGGATGAGTCACGAAAATAATCATCATTTCCTCGTCCACCACGTAAGATGTCGTCACCCAGCCCGCCGTACAAGTCATCATTGTCGTCATCGCCGCTGAGGTCATCGCGACCCCCTTGTCCAAACAGTCGATCGAGTCCCATCCCCCCACGTAAAAAGTCGTCGCTATTACCACCAATCAGATCATCGTTTCCATCATCACCGAACAAACGATTGTTGTCATCCCCGCCATGCAACCAATCGTCGCCCCCTTGTCCAAATAATACGTCCAGTCCGAGGCTTCCCATGAGAGAGTCGTTCCCCTCTCCGCCCACGATTTGATCGGCGCCATTTTGACCGTTGACGAAATCGACTCCATTGTTCCCATACAAGGAATCGTCCCCATCGTTGCCAAAGAGGGAGTCGTCGCCGTCTTGACCAGCGATAACATCGTTACCAATGCCCCCGACGATATAGTCATCGCCTGAATGCCCATATAAACGATCGTGACCGTCCCCGCCGTCGACGAAATCGTTCCCTTCGCCACCCGAGATCGTGTCATCACCAGCATCGCCATAAAAACGATCGCGACCTAGGCCACCAAAAATCTGATCGTTCCCATCGCCGCCGCGGACAAAATCGTCACCCTGATCGCTGTAGATTGAGTCATTCCCACCGTTACCATAAATGCGATCATTGCCTTCGCCCCCGCGCAGTTGGTCTGAGTCACTGCCGCCGATGAGGGTGTCATTCCCCGAATGGCCATTTGCCTGAGCGCGAATGGCTGTATCATTTCGAAACCAATCGTCGCCACTTCGGCCTAAAAAGACGATGGAATTGACTTGGTTGTTTGCATAAGACTTGGAGTCCACTCCCGAAAAATCAACCTTGGTTGTGGAAACCGTTTGAGTCACACGTACAAAATCAGATTGATTCGTTCCATCTACGGTAATGACACCCGTGTCCGAGTTAAAAAAAATACCCGCCATTAAATTTCGGTTTTCCAAATTGACAAATTGCAAAGAGTTCACACGAGTTGCTTTCTGGCGACGGATTTTATTTTTCTTAGACATGGATCTATCCTTTTGTAATTAAATCATAGCGAGCCGCGAGATTCGACATTCAGTTTCGGCTTAACAGACTGGGCTGGAATGAGGTGAGGGCACCGCCAAGAAAACGGGATTGAAGCTCAACTTTTCTCGAAAATTCTTGGAAGGCTAGCAAGAATCAGTACTAATTGGCCCGATTTGAACCATTAAAAGTTCCCCATCCAAAAAAAGGAGGGGAGTGATCCCACTGGAACACTCCCCTCCCCTTTTGACCAGAGAAGTCACCTTCTGTATCGAACTATCTGAGAACTCCCGAGTACGAACGCCCGGCAGCCATGAGGGTGATTTTCGAGCCGACAGCCAAGTCGTGAACAAAGTCCCCCTCGCGAGTGTCGATATCGATGATCCCGCGACCCAACCCGTTAACGACAAAAGTCCCCATCGTGACCGTTTTGCCATTGGTCGTGGCGGTCACGGTATAGGTTTGTCGCGCAGCTGCTTTCTCAAGTTCGAAATTGAACTTGCGGCGAGTACCTCGCTCTTCATACTTGGCCACTGCTTTGATGCCCGACATCACAGCAGATGCCTTGAAGGGGCCGCTTTTTTGCGCCATGGCGGTCTGCTGGGGCAGGACAAACAGGGTCACAACAAAGCCCAATAACGCAACGCAACGAAACATAGAAAACGTAAACATAAACACTCTCCCTAACCTTAAGTAAAACGATTGATTGTTGGCTAAACCATGTGAAACTTGGGATTTGTGATTCCCAACCATGAGAGTGGATTTGAAGGGGCGCATCCGCCACAAAAATTAAGGTTGCAATCAAAAAAATCGGTGAGCTAATGGTTCCACACGCGACACGAAGATCCCCGGATCGACGTCCGGTGGGTTTGAGAGGAATGGGCTATGCGCAAGAAGTGTTCATGGAGCGGTAGCTAGTGGTAACGCATCTGGTGCAGCGAACAATTGCGAGGTGCGCATAAAAAGGCCAGAACAGCCCAGCATTGTCGCTGCGCTAAACCACCGGCTAATTGCTGCTAACCCCTGCCGGGGTAAATCGAGAAGTTCTTTCAGCACAATTCCGGAGGAACAGGCCCGTAACAACATCCAGTTTTTTTAAATTAGCCGGAACTTTTTTCCGGACAATTACTTTGAACTGGAAATTTCATTAAGCCATGACTGGGCAAATGTAGGTGGCATTTGTCGTGTTCTGACCCGACACCAATCGGCTATCGTTTATGTCAGCGGCGGGACTTCCTTCACCAACCAACCGTTATACCAATACCAGGCATTGGCGTTAACAAAATTAGGTGGAATAACAGTTCCGGGTGGGGTTGGCACATTATTTCCTGATGTAACCACAAAGGCTTCAGGCGAGCGCACCCCCGGATAAACATAATTGGGATCATTGGGTCCCGCCTTTTTGAAAGGCCTCTCGGAAGGTTTCAAGATTTCAGGACCGATGGGATCCGTGATGCCTTTGCCGTCCAATTGATAATCCAGCGAAATCGGACTGGAGCCATTAGTCGAAGTGGCCAGACTTACCAGTATCGAATAGCTGCCAGGGCGAACGACAACACTTTTGGCTGTTCGCGTTTTGCCAGGAACGGTCAGGTCACGGAAAATAACACGTCCCATTTGGTCGTAAATGGTTACCCAAACTTGCGCTTCAGATCGGTCGGCCGCGCTGTTGGCCGACAAAGCGAGATGGAGCAACTGGGGTTCGGCGACATAAAGATTGTGGTATTGCTGTTGCTGAGAATTCGTGTTTAAGCTGCCTGATCCAAGGCTTAACATGGAGGCGCTGGGGCGATCGAATCGGGCAACCAAATTGTAGTTGCCACTAAAGAACCGATCACCCGCATATTCGGCTGAGGCGCGCAGGTAAATCGTCTGGTTACTACTCACGCCATCGAGTTGCAGCACGATCTGCCCATTGCCATTGATGAGAGTCCGTGTAGGCAACCATTCTCCATTGGCATTGTAAATCTGCAAATCAGGCACCAATCGATCTTCTTCCATGGTTTCCAAAGTAACGGTTAAAGGGCTTCCCACCGCAAGGTCCCCGGGCGCGACAATACTGAAAAAATCTAAGTCATCGATGTACGAGAAACTGGCCTGGATTTGATAATGCATCTTTTTGTTAAAAGTGGGTGACTCTTTAAGCGATTGGGCGGTGCCCAAGGTGTCGTTTAAGGCCAAGTCAGCATTGAAGAAAAAGTCAGACGGGTTCAAGAATATTTCTTGTACGTCCGTCTGAGGGAGTCGCCAATAATTGCCTTTAATAACGGGTTCCACTTGGGCGCTAGGAATGGTGACATTGTCCATCAGCGTTGCCACGAGCGCGTAACTGCCTGTCGAAAACAGCGAATCATCTGCAGGTTCAACAAGCACATAATAACGCTCGCCTTCCAGGACTGTAGGTAATGTCAACGTTAATCGTCCGCCACGCATGCCCCCCGACATTTTGGCGGTCTGAATAAGATTTTCGTCTTCATCAAAAACAGAGATCTTATGCCGAAGCAGACTAATTCCCGAAGAAACCAATTCGAATCGGACCGGTCCCGTGTATCCCGAAAGAGGCTGCAAATCAAAATAATCAACATCTGTGTTCGTTTGGATATCGCCATACACGACCAAGGGGATAGTTCCGTTTAGACTTCCCGAGTTGTGAATGCGGGCTGATCGATCAAATGAGTTATTGGGATTAGAGGTTAGATCGTAACTGTCGATTCGGCGGTAGCCGTACAGGCTACGAATGGCAGCAACGTCAACGCCAATAATGGCTGAGTTCAAAGCGCCATCAAACATTACCGATTTCGGCGCCGTGGAATGCTGGAGCCCCAAGGCATGTCCGGTTTCATGCAAAACGACGGAATAAAACTGTTGAAGGTTGTCGAATTCCGCATTGCTATTGATCAAAATATCACCAGCCCAAGTCCCCGCGATCAAGGGATCATTGCGAACGGTAATGGCATAAACGTCGGGCGACATCGGAATCGCGCCAATGCGAATGTCACCGATGCGCGGGTCACCTTGGATTGCCCCAGAGACGCCCATCGTTAAACCGGCATCAGCAACCAATCCAACATTGACGCCTGTTAAACGACCCCACTCCTGGAAGGCCTTGATGAATTGGTTCTCAATTTGAGCCGGCGTGAAGAAATGCGAAAACTTGGAATACAGTTCGCTTTGATATTTAGAAACACGGGTACCGTCAGGAACGAAGCTAAAGGTCAAACGATCGGGATTCGTCCAGGGCGTTGTGTCTCCCAGAGCTGAACTTTCCAATGACTGAAAGGCACCGTCAAACAAAGGTTGTCGCAATGCTTCCTCGGTGCCTTGAGTTGGTAAGAATCCTAGATTGAATGCCATGTTCGTGCTCTCGTCGTCGTTCGGGTCGTTGGTCTATTTAAATTCTAGCAGTCCTGGCTGCTAGAAAAACGGCAGATCAGCATGGAGGCATTGCTTTGTCTATTTTTGAAGCGTTTGCCACTGCTCCCATTCTTGCAGTTGCCGAACAAAACTTTGAATTTGGGTGAATTCCGGTTCTTCCCGTAATGGGTCAAGGTCCGTGTCTCGATTTAAATAACCGATAACGGTTTGCGGATCATGTAATACCGCCCCAGACAACAGCCCCAGGGCCGTCCGTTTGTCTTCGTTGTTGAGTCGTGATGTTTGGGCAAAAATTCCCGCCACGCGATAAAGGGTTTCGCCGGAGTGACTGAGGGAGAGAGCCTTTTCGGCATCTTGCAATGCGGCAGTTCGATTGCCGGACCGGGCGTACAGAACCCCCCGTGTCGCAACGGAGGTCGCGTCATCCGGGAGAATTTCAACCACTCGGCTCATCGCCTCAATGGCGGGTTGGATGTCGTGTTTGATTTCAGAATGCAAATGAGCCGTGTTCTGCCAGGACTCAATCGAACGGGGGTTTAATTGAATCGCGCGAGCAAAATCGCTGGCAGCTTCTTGGGTTCTCCCCTCTTGCAACAGGCAAATACCGCGCTCGATACAGCTAGTTTCATCAGTTGGTTCGAGCTTGAGGAAGGTGGAATAGTCCGCCTCGGCTTGTGTCGTATTACCTAAATTGCGGTGAGCCTGAGCTCGCAAATAATATAATCGAGTTTCACTGGAGCCCAGCTGAATTGCGTTGTCAAAATCATTGATTGCCTCAGGGAAATTGCCTCCTTCGAAATGCAGCAGACCACGGTTTGCGAAATTCGACCAGTCCGAGTTGTTAATCTTGATCGTTTGGTTGAAATCGGCCACAGCGCCAGCGAAGTTGCCTGAATCTCGCCGTGCCAGCGCACGATTGAAGAATGCGATTTCCAGTTCAGGATCAAGTCCGATGCAAATACTATAGGCGGCAGCTGCCTCGGCATATTGGCCTGACGCGGTATGTAAATTTCCCAGTAGCAGCCATGCCTCGATGTTTTGAGGATCGGCCTGAATGCTCGCTTGGATTAGGCTAAATGCTCGCTCAAATTCTCCTGTGCTGTAAAAGCCATAGGCGGCCACCATTCGATCCAGTTCGCTGCCGACGGGTGTTTCCAATGCCCGCTGCCAAAATCGCTCGGCCAACTCGGTTTGCGATCTCAGCCGAGCGATCACACTTTTTTGCGCGAGTATTGACCGGCTGTGTGCCAATGCGGGGTAGAGCTCCATGGCAACGGCACTCTCCGCTTCCGCGCGATGGAGCAACTTTTGTTTTTGGTCGTCGTCTAGCACATACTTGGCACGACGGATCAAAGCTTCGGCGAATTGCAAATGGACGGCACTGATGGCATGGGCTTCTTGCTCTTGTTGCTGGGGTGTCAAAAATAAAAGTCGTCGTGTAGATCGCCAGTCTTTGACTGATTCTGCGTCATAGGTCTGCAGCAATTCAGACACTCGATTTTGAGCGAGGTTGAGAACTTGGTCCGTGGGTTGTGTCGTTGTCAGTGGCAACCGTTCTCGTTGGAGTTGAGCCACAAAATCGCTGCTTTGAATCATGAACTCTTGTTGGCGAAAGGCTTGGGTTCGTTGATAAATAAGGCCCCCGGCTAATACCAGCAAAATCAACAAGAATGAAACGATCGACGTCATCGATTTCACCCCAGGATGTCGGCGAGTCCATTTGCGCAGTCGATGAATCACCGAGCGATTGGGCGCTTGCTCTAGTGGCTAAATTTAGATATGGCGTCTTAAGTCCATGGAAACTTGTTCAGCCGATAAATATCGATCTGCGAGTGAGGGTTCCAAACATTTTTCGACGATTGTAGCCAAATCAGGATCAATGGAGGGTGATCTTACGCGGAGGGGTTTCACGCGGTGCTGGCGATCCAGCAGCATCAAATTGGTTGTTTTTTCGATGGGTCCGGAATGGTTTGGATAAGGGCATTCGCCGCTGAGCAGTTTGTAAAATACGGCCCCAAGGGAAAACAGATCACATTGTTGATTGATCGCTCCACCGTCCCTAAAAGCCCGCAAATGCTCGGCACTCATAAAAGGCAACGTTCCGCCGACAATGCTCTGTTTTCGATTTTCCATCGTCGATTGCGATAGATGGAAATCGAGTAGTAAGGGGTGGCCATCATCACTCAACAAAATGTTGGCGGGTTTGATATCGCCATGCAATACGCCATGTTTGTGTGCATAACTAAGGCCCTCAGCAAGTTGCTGAAACAGCCAGGCAAATGTCTCTTCCACCGTACGAGAACCAACCGCCGAGAAACGTGCGGAAGGAGGTGTCCGTCCATCGCTGCTCCATCCGAGAATTTCTTGGTCTGAAAATCGAGGCGCGACGGTCGAGTCTCGCAATTCAGCGATCGTACTAATCAACTCTCGCCCGCTCATGGACGAATGTGGTATGGGTGTTGTATACGTTTCAAGGTCGGACAGTGTCGTCAGGCCCAAGAACGGCATGCAAATCGCCTGGAGTTTCTCCAACCTATGAAGCGAGAATACCGGAACGATATTCGTATGTTGAAGGCGAGCCAATCGATCGGGTTCGCTCGTTGTTTCACGAGTGACTTTAAGAGCAACGAAGCGATTCGCCAAATCGTCTTGTCGCGCTAGATAGACTCGGCCCATTGCGCCCTGACCCAGCAATCCCACCAGTTCAAATCGCAGAAATCGAGATGGTATTTCAGGAAATCCGTCGGCGCCGATACACAGTTCCGATTCAAGTGCAGATTCAATGGTTGAATCGTGAACAGTGCCTTCCGTTTGTCGGCGGATTGATCCGGACTTCCCATGCTGTTTTTCCGCATGCTGGGCCCAGTCAGGTGATTTAATACCATATTCTGCCGCCAGCCCCTCAAGTGAAATGACTTGCCCATGGGCCTTTTTTAAACGGTACTCCTCGAACAAAAGAGACCGCAGGGAATTAACGTCCTCAGCCAGATGAGGATACCGCTCCAAATAGATTCGAGTCTCCTTGATGATACTATGAGTGCTGCTAAGTTCCATGTCGATTCGAATCAACTCAACCAACGCTTCGGCTCGTTGGTCTTCATCGAATTGCATTAGATAAGGATTGAAATCGAAGTTGCAAGAATGTTTCCAATTTGCTTCAAACGATGCGAAAACACTTTCCGAGTGCTCCGAAAAAGTGGGGATGGGTTTCGACTCAGAACGCGGCATGGTCATACTATTCAGTTATTTGATCATTGAGTTTTATGCGAAAGGCCTGCAGAATCCGTTCCACAGACCGTTTCGCTCGTCCCGTTTTTTCTGCAATATCGACGACCTCGTGTCCCTCAATCCGTAGCCAAACGATGCGACGTTGGTCTTCGGGCAGGTTTCCCACAACTTCGTCAATCGTCAATTTTAATATTTGGAGGGCCTCCTCACTGTCGGAAAAATTCTCACCCAATTGATCCGGCAAGGGACATGTTTTGGCTTGATTCCGTTTTTCAGCTCGATGATATGAGCCAGCAGTGCGGATTTTATTTAGCGACATGACAAGCAGCAGTTTCCAAAGATCCTCCTTCTCGGCGACTTCATATTGCCCGGAAGCCGCACGTCGAAAAAATGTACGAAAGACGCTTTGGACGACCCCCTCTGGATCGACTCTCAAAGCCATGTGAGGTGAAACCTGAGAATCAGCCAGTCGCCGCAAACGTTGTGCGTAACGTAAATAAAGTGTTGTCGCCGCGTCATCACTACCGTCTCGCATACGGCGCATTAGCGAGCGGTCGGTCAATTCTCCCAATTGTTTCCGGTCCAGTGGAGCGTTTGGATTGTCATATTCATCCACGATCATCATTCGCATTTTTTAATATTGTTACTAACATTGACGTTCGGTTCTATGATTTGGGTGAAAAAGCGAAGCCCTTCCCAGCGAGATAGATACCTTGAAAGGTACTCAATTTACTCGCCGTTGGTCCTCGAGATGCAGCGCTCATCTTCACTATACTTGAAGTCCAGACTTCTCCCACGAGGGACTCTCAGGGAAATGAGCTAAATCAGCAGCACAGAACCGCCAAGAAAAATACGGAATTTCGATCTTACGCCTAAAACCAGGGAAAATTAGTGGTTTTAATTTTACCTTCACTGATCCGATGGCGTTCGCCACATAGATGAATTCACCACTCCACGCAGGAACATTAACCCGAACCCCTACCAAATTTAGCGGAGCAACAACTGGCAGCGACGGCATATTGCCCCACTTTCATCTCCATTGCACTTCCTTGCTCCCTTTTTCCTGCTTCCAGTCGTCGTCCCGAAGGGATGAAATGCGATAGCCACGGATGCCAGTCCGTGGTTGTGGGTGCGCCAGCTTGTTTTTTTGTTTTCAGTCGCCACGCGACGACTGGTGTTTTCATCGGAATCCACCGGCGTATACAAGTATTCCAAGGAAGCTCGCTTTGTCGCTTCGTAGAATTCGCCTGATACTTCCCTTGGGAAACGGTCAATCTTGCTGAAAACAATGTCAAAATGTTATATACTTAAGCTTCGTTGGACGCTGCGGGGCAGACTCGGCGGGGCAGCATAGCACGGAGCAAGTCAATTTTTTTCAAGGACGTTATCGAATGACTAGGCGAACATACTGTCTGGATTACAAAGACGCGTTTGCCCCCTCGGACCGATCTCGCGGAGACCAGTACTTTCGCACGAAGCGGGTTCTCAGCATCAAACAAGAAGACGACGCGATTGTGGCCAAAGTTAACGGGTCAGGTCAAGTTTACCTTGTTGAAATTGTCCTGGATCGAATCAATGATACTATCGAAGACGTTTATTGCGAGTGCCCTCAATTCAACCGGTCCCAGAGTTGCAAACATTTATGGGCCGTTATGCGAGTCATGGATGCCGAGCCTGCCATATATACCGGCCAGAGAATCGCGACGCCGAATCGAGCCGCATCCCAGCGAAAAGCGAACTCCATCGCAGCGATCCCATTAGGAAAATCTGATCAGTTGACAAAAGACGTTCCGTCTACCGAAACAGCTCTCTCAATCGCCGAATCGTACGGTCTGACCAAGACAGAAACACGCCCGACAACGCTCACGCCGTCCATGAATAACAGTCTTTCCGCTCTCGCTTGGAGTTCGATGTTGCAGTTAGTGCAACAGCAAGTGGATCGCCTGCGAAGCCGGAACAACTACGAGCAGCGAAATGTCACAAACCATCGAGTTCCCTACTATCTGTTCGATCTGTCCGTGCAAAGCAGTGACGTGCCGAGGCTGCAAATCTATCTATTTGACGCCAGAATTCATAAGAATGAGTGGCACGAACTGAACCCGGCAAGTTATCGAGCTTTGGAGGCAAGTTGCGACGGATGTGGTCCGCGGGATCAGCGGATTCTGAGAGCGATTGTTGAAGGCAACGACCCTGATTTCTTATTTGGCAGCGATTCGCATCGCTACAGGCGACACGATATTTTCAATTCTTCGTCTTTCAGCAACAGCGACTTCGAATTGGAAGAAGAGGATTATCCCTATCTGCTGACTGATTTGGCAGAGAGTGGTCGATTGTATTGGCAGGCAGACCAAACCGCTCAACCCGCTCCCCAACCAGTGACGCGTTTTATCGCCGAAACGATTCAACCTCAAATCGTGCTTCGGGACGCACCCGACGAACAAATCGAAATGAGTTTGGAATTGGTTGTGAGTGGGCAGGCAATGCCGATCGAGGACGTGGTTTGGTTTTGGGAATCGGGAACGATTCTGATGCGGGAATCAATCGGGCGAATCGAACCGCTGCTCCTGCCTTGGCTGCTCCATTTTATGCAAAATGGTCGACCGATCGTTCCGAGGGACCAACGAGATGGTCTGATTCATGCACTGACTCAGCTGGAAAACGGTCCCCGTTGGATTTGGCCGGAGTCTTGGGGACTCAGGCAGGAGCAGGGGGTGCCTGTGCCAGTGTTGAAAATCAAATGGCCCCAACAAATGCCTCGCGATCTTTCGCGACTGCAATTGACGGTCGAGCCCTGGTTTCGATATGGCGACCAAGAATTCACTTGTCGCTCCTCACTCGATATGATGATTTTTGATCAAGCCAACTCGCGAATCCTCAGTCGCGATTTTCAAAACGAAGAGCGGCACCTGTCCGAATTGCTCCGAACGGAATTGCTGATGCCTCACGGGAGTCATCAGCTCGGCTTGCCGTTTCCCCAACTCTCGCGACTGACCGACCAGTCAATGGAATTGGGTTGGCAAATCGAGGCTCAAGGCAAACCGTTGACGGCACCGCGACAATTCTCATTGAATGTTTCCAGTGGGCAAGACTGGTTTGATTTGTCGGGGGGCGTCCAGTATGCCGATCAAATTGTGCCCATCCCCGTCTTGTTGCAAGCGGTGCGGCGGAACGAGAGCTTTATCCCTCTGGACGATGGTTCGCAGGGTATGCTTCCCAAAGAGTGGATGCAGAAGTTCGGCAGGTTCCTCGAATTGGCTCAGGTCGATGGAGAATCGCTGCGGTTCGGGAGGTCGCAAGCTCTGTTGTTAGATATGCTTCTGACGGAACAAGAACAGTCCGAGCAGATTCAAGTCGATGTCGGTTTTCGAAATTTCCGCAAACAACTGGCGGCCTTCTCGGGGATCTCTCCTGGCAAGGAACCGAAGACGTTTCGCGGCGAGTTGCGAGAATATCAACGCGAGGGTTTGGGCTGGTTCGGCTTCCTGCAAAAATTTGGGTTCGGCGGTTGCCTAGCCGACGACATGGGCTTGGGAAAAACCATTCAGGTCTTGGCCTTGCTCGAGCAACGCCGCGCACGCCGCTTAAAAAAGGATGAAGTAAGAAAACCGTCATTAGTGGTGGTGCCGAAAAGTCTGATTTTCAATTGGGTGGAAGAAGCGGCTAAGTTTGCCCCGAAATTAAATGTCGTGGACTACACAGGCATCGGCAGAAAAGATCGCGTGGAGAAACTCGATCAATGTGATGTGGTTCTGACCACCTACGGTACTTTGCGGAAGGACATCACCCGTTTGGCAGCAATGCAATTCGACTACGCGATTTTGGACGAAGCCCAAGCGATAAAAAACTGCAAAACAGATTCTGCCAAGGCCTGTTATTTGTTGCAGGCCGAGCATCGGTTGGCGATGACCGGGACCCCCATCGAAAACCATTTAGGAGATCTTTGGTCTCAATTTCGATTTTTGAATCCGGGATTGCTCGGGCACAGCGAGGCGTTTGCGGCGTTTAATCGAGCGGATTGCCAACCCGAGTCCCTAAAGCAACTGTCCCAAGCGATCCGACCCTTCTTGTTGAGGCGGACGAAGCAAGAAGTCTTGAAGGAACTGCCCGACAAAACCGAACAAACGCTGTTTTGTGAAATGGGACCAAAACAGGCACGGCAATACAATGAACTTCGCGACCACTTTCGTCTCAAGTTAGGAAAAACGGTGGCCGAACTGGGAATCAAACGCTCGAAGATCCATGTCCTCGATGCCTTGTTGAAGTTGCGACAGACGGCCTGTGATGGCCGACTCGTGAATTCGAAACAAGGTGCACGCGGTGTGAAACTGGATATGCTCGTGGAACAATTGACCGAAGTGATGGAGGATGGGCACAAGGTTTTGGTCTTTTCCCAATTCACCTCTCTTTTGGCACTCGTCCAACAGGACTTGAAAAAACGCAAGATACCTTACGAATACTTGGATGGGAAAACCACAAATCGGAAATCCAAGGTTCATCATTTTCAAGAGAACGACGAAGTCCAATTGTTTTTGATCAGCTTGAAGGCGGGGGGGCATGGCTTGAATTTGACCGCAGCCGATTATGTTTACATCTTGGACCCCTGGTGGAACCCCGCCGCTGAGGCTCAGGCCATAGATCGCGCGCATCGGATTGGGCAGACAAAAAATGTGTTTGCCTATCGGATGATTACCAAAGGGACGGTCGAAGAGAAAATCATGGAGTTGCAAAAAACGAAACGGGAGCTGGCCGACTCGATTATTTCTGGCAACAGCAATTTGATTCGCAATCTCACAGCAGACGACCTGCAAATGTTGCTCGGCTAAGACATCCTCGGAGTCTGTGGGGAGGTGATTAGGGTTTTGTCGTCCATGTGGACCTGATAAAGTCGCGACCGCACCGCGTTCGTATTGCTACTTTTAGAGGCACTTAAGAAACCCATACCGGTCGGCCGAATCATGATGGAGGTCGCGCGTGCCAGTCGTTAGCAGTCGCAATCGGGATTTTGCTCGGGGACCTCGACTTGGAATGGGGATTCGGGGACGTTTTTTTGTTCCTGGAGATATGCAGACGATAGCAAAAAAGGCCTCCTTTTCGCAAAAAAGCGAGGAAATTTGGTAGCATCCTTCAAATGTGACCGGCCCAGATCAAGAAAAACGCACTGTTTTAGCCCTAGACGATGTCTGATAAAGCCGGTAAAATCCGCGGTTCTGAAAAAATTGATTTCCAGTTCACCCCTTAGAAAAGATGAGAAGCATGTACGCGATCATTGCAGATGGCGGTCGCCAATATAAAGTCGTTGAAGGCCAGATCCTCGATATCGACTTCCGAGAAGTCGCCGAAGGCGACGAGTTGACATTTGATCGAGTTCTAGCGATCTCCAACGGAGAAACGCTGAACCTGGGTCAGCCCGTGGTGGTAGGTGCCAAAGTCACAGCGATTGTGGCAGGTGATATTAAAGGGGACAAAATTTATCCCGAATACTTCCGCCGTCGTAAGAACTCTCACAAGCGAATCGGCCATCGCCAAAAATACGTCCGCGTCAAAATTGAAAAAATTGCCAGTTAGTCTCACAGACACGGACTTCCGAGTCTTGTTTTTAATTGCACGAAACGCAGCCGGTAGGATTGCCTCCTACCGGCATTTCGTTTGATGGCCTCAGTTAAAAGCTGCTGGCTATTTTGACAGTGGCCCCCCATTTTCAAGGCCGTCGGTTGGGATCCTGGCTCCATCCCCCATGCTTAATCGGTTGTTGGCAAATTCAGGTGGCAGCCCCCGTTGGCTTTGCACGGCCCGACCTTCCTCAGCATGATCGGCTGTTTCCCTAAACGCCGTCACCGATTCACGAGTCAAACCATGATCTAATTGTCCGGAATGAAGTTCCCGGATTGAAGTTAGTAGCTCGCCTCGCCGAGTCGAGAAATCACGGCTTGGAGAGCCATGCGACATTGAGCCAAATCGCCAGTTTATTTCCGGACAATTCCTATCGTTTGCAGGTAGTGGCAACAGGCATTAGGCAACGGCGAGGATGCGACGGCCGCAACCTCCTTGTTTTGTGAGGAAAGAAACCGCCCCTGCCCCGCGGCTTGTGCCTAATCAATCTTGCTTTTTTGAGGTGGCTGGCGAGGCATAGGGAGACGATGTGAGCCTAAGGCCCGTGCATCAGCCCCTAATTCTTGGTCATGGCGCAAATATTAGCTTCTTATCCATGGGTTCTCAGATACTGAGCTGGGCGTGATGGTTGTCCTGAACGGGGGGATCCGCCCGTAATTTATCTTCTGACATCAAGCCAACAGGAAACGGACACATGATTGACGGGCAATGGACAGTTTTTCAACGCGTTATCCACAACGGTTGAGCCTGCGCCGCGTTGATCCGAGAGAGTAAAGGCGACGTTAACCCGGAAAATCGGGGGCATGTGATCTGTTTTTGCAGTCGAGACCTGCGGCGTATCGAGAAAACGGGCACCGCTGCTCAAAAAAGAGTCACTTTCGCGATTTAGCCGTCTTACTCCCTTTCAGAATCTTGTCAAAATGGTAGAGCGTAGTCGCCAGTGCAAAGCGATCGCAACCGGGATTCTCCCTTGATTAAACGGCCAAGCCAGAGTTTTTAGCATGATGCAGCCTAACGAATTTGAACCGCAGCTTTTCGGCTTGATCGGCCAGAGCCCGGCGATGCAAGAGGTCTATCGATTGACCGCCAAGGCGGCTCAGAGCAACGCCTCGGTCTTGTTGCTGGGCGAAACGGGAACGGGCAAGGAATTGATTGCGTCGGCCCTGCATCAGCTGGGCCCGCGGAACACGGGGCCGTTTATTCGGGTCAACTGCGGGGCCTTGCCCGAGACCCTGCTGGACAGTGAATTGTTTGGGCACGTCAAGGGAAGTTTTACGGACGCCCAGCGGGACCGCACTGGTCGGTTTGAGGCAGCCACGGGGGGGACGATCTTTTTAGATGAGATCAACTCGACCAGCAAAACGCTGCAAGTCAAGTTGTTGCGGGTGCTGCAAGAAAGGGAGTTTGAGCGGGTGGGGGATTCGCGAACAATCGAAGTCGATGTGCGTGTGATTGCCGCCAGCAATTGCGACCTAGCCAAGGAAGTCGCCGAGAGTCGCTTTCGAGAGGATTTGTTTTGGCGATTGAATGTATTGCCGATCCAGCTGCCGCCTCTCCGCCGCCGCTCAAGTGACATTCCTCTGCTCGTACAACATTTTTTGCGGCAGTACAGTCAACAAAACCAACGGCACCTGGAACGAATTGAACCGGAGGCACTCCGGCAACTCACCGAATATACCTGGCCAGGCAATGTTCGCGAGTTGCAAAACTATATGGAGCGGGCAGTTGTACTGGCGGATGATGACACGTTGACGCCATCGTTATTACCCCAGTGCGTCACAGGAGATGTGCATGCGGCACAATCAGCCGTCTTTCGTCCCACGGATGACGAGTCATTAATTCGAGAATTTGTTTACAGCGGAATTTCCAAAGCCTCCAAGGACGCGAATGACTTGCACGAACAGATCGTCAATCGTGTCGAAAAGGAACTTTTCTCACAAGTCCTAGCGGCCACGCATGGAGTGCAGACCAAGGCCGCCACGCGCCTGGGGATGAACCGCAACACGCTCTACAAGAAGCTCAAAGAATACGGACTAGAAAAAACGGAAGAAGAAGGGTGAGTCGTTCGATAGGACAAGTTGCCAATATGGCCCGCCATCAGGGCTCGGGTCGGCAGACCCTGTCCGGGCATCCTAGTTGCTCTCGCATCAACAGACTGGTTATTGCCGAGGGCATCGCCTGAGTGCGACTGGATTCGTGGCCATCTAACAAAGCCGACCCACTTCATCGAGGATGAGTGGGCCGGGGGTTGGTAGAGTCGATTGGGTATTACCGAACGCGATGGAATCGTTTAGGCTGGGCCTCAAGCAGCGTTTTAGTTGCCATCACCTTGGCCGCCGCCTTCTTGTTTCTTTTCTTCTGTTTTGCCTTCTTCTTTAGCGCCTTCTTCTTTGCCGTCACCTTCCTTAGCACCGTCACCTTCTTTGGCGCCGTCACCTTCTTTGGCGCCGTCACCTTCTTTGGCGCCGTCACCTTCTTTGGCGCCGTCACCTTCTTTGGCGCCGTCACCTTCTTTGGCGCCGTCACCTTCTTTGGCGCCGTCACCTTCT
>JBGSIY010000613.1:0-3428 GCA_041742275.1 Pirellulaceae bacterium
GATCGCATAATCAAAGAACGATATCCACTCGGGTGTCTCTTTCCAGCGTTCTTCCAAGAAGTTGAGATCCCGCTCTCGACTATTCAACTCAGACAAAAAGTTCTGATTCAAATCTTGAATCTTCTTCCTAAGATCCGCCAGTGCAGCATTTTTGTATTCCATCCAATCCAGAAACTCAATTCGCTCGGCCGAATATTGCGAGAGCCATTGTTTCGCCAACGGTGCGAGTTCCACTCCATGTGTAGCGGCAAACTCCAATACCTTGTGAATGATCAGTCCTTGGACGATGGGATCCAGCGGCGAGTCATTTCCTTCGGCCCCTGGTCGACTGGCGATCGAGAGCAAAGTGAACAACCCACGATCGACAGTCATATTTTCTAATTGAGTCATCGCTGTGACCAGGTCATCCCGAATCTGACATTGTCCAGCCCGTCCAAAGGCCAACATCTCATCTTCTTTCACGTATTTCGTTACCGTTTCGAGTTTTCCTAGATCTTTATAGAAACTCACTTTGTAACTCTCAATATTGCCATTCTTATCTTCGCGTCGTTCGATGGGTGCATCGCAGTAAAACCAATCTACCCCCTCTGTACTTTTAACCATTGCCAGATGTTGGCTTCGAAAATCATCGCGAGTGAGAAAAGTGACCAAGTTGGCGCTATCGGCCACAAATAACTCACTCGGTTTTTGAGCAATGAGCCCCACCAAAACTTCTTTTGTTCCAGCAACAGATCCCGCGATTTCGGCGAAACTCGAAGTAGATTCGGCAGTCTCCACGGACTGTTTCATTTTCTCTAATTGTTCGGTTGTCAGCTGATTCAAGCGTTTCCAGTTGGAGTCACTCGCCAGCTCCCTCCATTGAGCCAGGGCCTCATGCATTTTTTTCTCGTTGCCTACCTCGCGCATGTCGACACTCCAGTTGTGTGCTGGAAAATCACTGGTGAACTGTTGCAACCCCAGAAAAAACGTTTGTAGATTAGGAAGCGTATTTGTGATCCGTGGAAGGCGTTCCACCGCAGCACGGTTGTTCACGATTTTTTCCTTGCGCCCGCTGATTTGCTTTCGAATCACGCCAATTTGATCTGCCAGGGCGGCAGTCACAAACGGCAAGCCATCGACATTCCGCCGAGTGTCGTTAAACAACATCTCTAAATTTTGGTCGATTTCAGTTAGTGACTGTTCAACCTGATCATCAGCCAACTTATTTGATTCGGCAAGTTTTTGTTTCAAGGCATCCACTTTTTCGAGGAAGTCCGCATTCCGCTTGCGCTGCCGAGCAACCCGTTCGGATTGCATTTGTGTTTCGAGCAACTCGACCTGACTTTTTTCCTCGTCAGTCACCGCCAGCTTTCTCGCGTTGTCGATCGTTGATTGGACTTGGAGATCTAAGGCACCGGCGAAAGAAACAGTAGCTAACATGCCGGCAAGGGACTCCTTGCGATGGGATTCCTGAGTGTATTCACCTTGAATCCGCGACATCTGCTGGAGGCAATCACCGTCATTTTGGACGAACGTTGGTGCAGAATTAAAAAACTTCTCGGCAGCCTCAAATTGATCGACTCCGGAAAATTGTGACAACTGTTCCAACGACTTACTTAATTCCTGAGCTCGCTTCTGGTTCCCCAGATACCAAACCAAACTGAGTGTGACGACGAGAATCGCCGAACAAGCAGCGATCACATTGAAGATCCGGCGTCGACGGCGGGCATCCAATAGACTATTGCGGTACTCGGCGGCCCGTCTGGCCAATACCGGGGGGATTTCACGTTGCAACGCTTGAGCGGCGTAGAGGCGTCGTTCGAACAGGTCATAGGGGGCCCGCTCTTCAATCGCATCGTTTAATTTTGAGATCGCCTGTTCAAAGGCCGTGTCGTCCTGACGATCTTTGCGTAGATCGTGAATCCAGTCCATGGCACCCGCGGCGTCCTGCATCAGGGAATCCTGTGGTGGCAGGGGTGCGATTTTGTAGCAACTCTCCAGTTCAGCAGCAATTGCTAATCCCGAGCTTTCATCAAAAGCAGCCCAGGCATCGTTCAATCGGGCATTCAAATCGCGGATCTGTTCGAGGGTCTGCACGTTTAAAAACTCTTCAGACGAGTGCGTTAATTCCTTTCGCAAATCCGCAGGAAATTTAATAGACCATTCTGTCGAGGCCTCTGCGGTCAATGCCTGAATCGTTGCCAAATCTCGCTCACTACTGGCGAGGCTGAGCTCTCGTTTGATTTGATTCATTCGAGTGGTTTCGAACGACTCTAAATCGGCGGCCCAGATGGGATTGGTGGGATCATGCTGTTGGAGTTTTCGCATGACATCGATGCGGGGGCGCAAGGATGCCTGGCAGAGCGCCAATTTACGGTGAACTTTCATCAACGGTGCCAAGCGGAGACGTTGTTCGAAGGCTTCGTCGACGGCCGAGGCGGCTTCGATTGCTAAATTTGGCGGGAGTCCAATCGAACGCTCCCCCAACAGTTCGATCCAACTTGACTTTTGTGGAAAATCCAGCAGAGCGACGAGATCGAGCAAGGGTGGGTTTTCTTCTGCGATCGCCAGAGCTTCGTCGCGAAACCCGCGAACCAACAACCCAACCGCTTCTCGTAAGCGGGAGTTGACCGCCTCAATCGCATCGGCATACTCGGAAGCCAATTCCTCCAACAACGCATCGGGAGCATTCCCATGCTGCAATATCGCCTGAATGTCTTGAATCAATTGTTTATTCATTAATCATCACCTGACGTCGGAAACCAATTGCTCAATATTTGTTCTGTGATAATTTTGCGATCGCCAGGAGTTAGTGGGTATTCTTTGCGTTTTAGTATCTGAACGGAAGAGAGGATGTTATTCTCTTTTTCAATTATCAAAAAGTAGGTCAACGAGTTAATGAGTTCGGTTCGCCTTTCCTCAAACTTTTTAAGAAATTCTTTACGTTGAGATTGGTCAAAATACAAAGCGGCGAATTGTTTATGAAGTTGGTCCTGGTCGATATCGATCTGAGGTTTGTCACTCCAGTTTTCAATAAATTTTTTACGGTTTGAGATCAAATCTTTTAAAGTAGATAGCTCTGTCTCTGTTAACGGATCGCGGGCAATTGTTGGTTTGCTCAGGGTGTCGACACGTTTTTGTATCTGCTTGTTAAGCGATACGAAAAGCTCATCGTTTCCTCTTTTAAATTTCAACTGCAATTTTTTTTTATTCACAAACTCTTCAAGGCGATCAGGAAGCAGATCTACAAAGTCATTCTGGGTGTTGCCGTTTTCCAGTGGATTCTTGAGACCGGATATTACGTCGGGATTATTATGAAAGTTCCACGACAAATTTTTATCTTTTGCTGTAAACGTCGCTAGTTTAATCGTCATTTTCTGAGAAACAGGCACGATTGCCAGGTATTTATCTTTATTGTTTTTGGTTGAAATCAATATGAAAGGAAAGGT
>JBGSIY010000614.1:0-7821 GCA_041742275.1 Pirellulaceae bacterium
CTGACCGGAGTCAACATGTCCGCATTCAGAATCGTCCCCCGCGAACTGGCCGTGTCGTAATACATTTGGTCGGCATAGATGACGCGTGTCCCCTTCACAAAGACCACATTCCCCTCGAGATACAATTCCATCCGATTTTGCCCATCGGGAAAATTGGTTTCCCAGGCGACGAAATTGTCGGCCAGAATGACAAGGGTTCGCGAGCCATCGTTGTTCAGGGCGGTCATGCCACTGATTTCGGGACTGTCCACGGTAACCCGCACCCCACCCGTACCCGTGTAAATCAACTCGTTGGGGTTATTGGGATTGCTCTCACGGCGGAGATTCAAGTCGACGAGTGAATCGCGAGCCGCAAAGTCCACATTGGACTGACCTCGCGTCGATCTCCTACCATCAGACATCGAAAGGGGTTCATCGGCTGCCGCATCTTGAAAAGGTCGAGCGCTAAAATTTTTCTCTAATGGAGGGGGTGCGATTGTCTGGATCTGCCCCGTTAACGGAGAGATTAACGTTTGAGGCGCCCACTGCAGCTCTTGATATTGTACGGGTTGCACCGCCGAAGCCACTCCCGTCTCCACGGCCAATCGCGCCCGTGCAAAGATCTCTGGAACCGCAATCGTTTCGATTTCTCGGATGGAGCTGGGCAACCTCAATTGATTCGTTGTAAACAGACGGCCAATCCACGCCTCATCGACCATTCGATTATTTTCGACGACGCCTTCCGCATTCACTTGCGCAGGCGACATGTTGACCACGACCTGACCTTCGGCATAAATCAAGATCTTTTGTCGGTCGTTTTCATCTCGAGATAACTCCCGCAGTACAACCGCGTCCTGGCTCTCAACGCGAAACCAATCTTGGCTAATCGCGACTTCACCCCGCAAGTGAAACACCTCATAAGCGCCTTGCTCCCAACGCACAGTTTGCGCGGCACTTATTTCGATCGGATGCGCATCGCTGGGTAGCGGAAAGGCGACGTCTTGCGAATAAACCCGAGGTGCCGTCCAGCCCATCGTGCCGATAATTAGCAGTTGCAGAATTCCAACCGCGCGCACTACCCCCCACCAATCATGACGTGGCATCGGCGTTCGAAATTTGCGGTTGATTGATTTCAAGTTAGGGATGGCCTAAGGTCGATACTAAGATTACGGATAAATCTACGGAACGAACTTCTCACGTTCTCGGCACGCCGTAAACGCTGGCATCTCGTCGCAGCGATGCGACTGAGGGGCGGCGGAGTATAGAAACCCGCCGAAAGATAGGCAAGCCAAATTTGCGACCGACCCAACCCAAGTCCATCTTGTCGCATTTAACTAGCCCTCGCTTGCAATATTCTCTGACTCAACGCTAAGCTAGCAGTTCTGAGCTGTCACCATCCTACTGCTTTTGAAGTGAGCTTCGCGTGAATCCTTTGCAACCGGAACGATCCCTAATTGGCGTGCAAACCACCGCCGCAGATGTTGCCGTATTACAAACAATCGCCAAGATATTAGTAGAAAATCAACTGGCGGCCTGTGTGCAGATTTCAGGGCCTTTGGAGAGTCACTTTATTTGGAACGAGCGGCTGGAATCGAGTCAGGAGTTTTTATTGACTGCCAAAACGGCCAAAGATCTTTTCCCGAACGTTCAAACAACCATGGAAACGCACCACAATTACGAGGTTCCCGAGATAATTGCCTGGGATATCGTTAATCTCAGCGATCGTTACCGGCAATGGATGTTGAGTCAAATTCGCAGACCAGCATCCGACGGGGGGCAATGACATGAAGCAAGATTGGCATTTTTTTATCTACCAACTCCCCGACGATTGGGTCGAAGCCGAAAACGCGGGTTCCCTGCACAGCCTGCTCGGCTTTCAAGTCCCCAGGTTGCAACTGTCAGGTCGTGATTTGCAAACCCCATTCGAACTCAAATTTGATGACGTGCAATCCCGATTCGAAACGATCGACGGCGGCTATTGCGAATGGGACGGCGCCTTCGGCTGGCACCCCCTCGACGACATGGAGACTCGAATGTGTGGAACGATCCATTGTTTGGATGAACGTGTGATGTGTTTCGAACTCCATGCCAGACTTCACCTCACCTCCTGGCGCCAGCTGAAATCGATCTTGGGACTCGACGACAGGTTAGCGATTCAATTCCCAGAATTCGGTGCTCTCGTATCCCAGGCGACTTTCGCACAAATGTTGCAACCCGTCAGCAACGATTGATTGAGCAAGACGGCTCGGTCCCCATTAGCCCCGATCCAGGCCAGAAAAAACCACACCAGAAAAAATGAGCCCAAAAAAACCACGCCTACCGAAATCAATCGAGCGGGGCGAGCCGACACCGTCGCCTCGTCCACAGGAAAATAGCCCGATACAATTTCCACGTCAGCGATTTTCAGTTTCCACATCACCGATTTTCATTTCGCCGCAGGCCTACGTCAGCGTGCGTCCTGCGGCTAATGCTAAACGAAAAATCGATTTCGTGATAAATCCCTAGGGCGAATATCCGGAGCGGAGCCCGGCATGGAGCCTGCCGGATTACTCGTTTTCCTCGGGATCATCCCCGTTCAATCCATTCTCATCATTCAAGAAGTCATCGATTGAGTCATCACCCTCTGCGACATCGCCTTCCGTCTCGTTTTCATTTTCTGAGTCATCAAACTCAGAGTAAGTCGAACGAGTCACCGGATTTACAGGCGCCGCGGTTTGAACAGGGCTCACCGGGTCGAGACCATCGTCGAGATCGTTGTCATCGTCCTCACCGGGTGGGACTTTGACCACGGCAATCAACGTATCGCCTTCGTCCAGTGACATGATCCGAACACCTTGGGTGTTTCGACCGATGACTTTGATGTCACGACAGGCAATGCGTTGCAATTTCCCTCTGGAGGTCATCATCAGAATTTGATCTTCGTCGGTGACAGGGAGAATACTCACGACCATGCCGTTACGCTGTGTGGTCTTGATGTCCCGAACACCTTTACCGCCGCGGCGTTGCACGCGGTAGCGATTGGCACTTGAGACGTCTTCCTCTTCGGCCTCTTCAATCGTTTGTGGACCGAACGAGGTCCGTTTTCCGTAGCCATTTTCGCAGACGGTCAACAGAGTGGAGTCCGGTTCGGCCACAACCATGCCGACCAAACTATCTCCTGTGGTCAGCGAAATGCCTTTGACACCGCTGGTGTTTCGCCCCATGGGACGGGCGTCGCCTTCATCAAATCGAATCGCCATCCCTTTGGCCGTTGACAACACGATCCCTTGGCTTTTGTTCACCACAACCACATCGATCAATTCATCTCCCTCGCGGAGTTTGATGGCGATGATCCCACCGTTTCGAGGACGACCATAGGCCTTAATAGGCGTCTTCTTCACCAGCCCATCGCGTGTACACATAACCAAGAACTGGTCTTCTGTGGAGAAATCACGAATGGCGAGACATTCAGCCACTTTTTCATCTTCATCCATTTGAATCAAGTTGATGATGGCGCGTCCGCGCGATTCGCGGCTCAATTGCGGCAGGGTATGCACCTTGCGCCAATGCACGCGTCCCTTGTTCGTGAAAAACAGCAAGTAGTCATGGGTGCTGGCGGCGAAAACATGTTCAATCGGATCTTCCTCTTCGCTCTTGGCACCTTTAATTCCCTTACCGCCTCGCTTTTGAGCGCGATAGGTACTAACAGGAGTCCGCTTGATGTAACCGCGGTGGCTGATCGAGACGACCATGTTCTCCTCCTCAATCAAGTCTTCGTCGATGACTTCATTGATTTCTTCCAGGCTAATCACGGTGCGACGATCATCGGCATGCTTTCGTTTGATTTCCTCCAGATCGGATTTGATGATATCGAGAATGTTTTGATCGTCGGAAAGTATCCTCAGCAGGTCTTTGATTTCTGCCAAGAGATCAGCATGTTGGGCGGCGAGCCGTTCTTGTTCGAGATTGACCAACTGTCCTAGCGTCATTTTGAGAATCGCGTCGGCCTGGACGGGTGTCAGATTGTAGCTGTCGGCAACGCCACGTTCTTTTTGGAAAATCTCGAATCCGTCGGAACCGAGAGCTTCTTTCATCATCGCCGCGGGGCATTCGACCCCCATCAACGATTGCTTCGCCTCGGCTTGTGTCTTTGATTGCCGAATGACTTTGATGATGTGATCAATGTTGGCCAAGGCCAACAAGAGACCTTCGATAGTATGCTTTTGGCGGCGAGCGCGGGCCAACAAAAATTGCGTACGTCGTCGAATCACATTCACGCGATGGCGAATGAATTCTTCCAACAACTGTTTGATGGTCAATTCTCGTGGTTTTCCGTCAACCAGCGCCAAAAAGATCATCGAAATCGTGGTCTGCAACGGCGAGAATTGATAGAGTTGATTGAGGACCACGTTGGGATCGGCATCGGACCGCAGGTCAATCAACAACCTCACCGGTTCCTTCAAATCGCTGAGATCGCGAATAGCCGTGATGCCTTTGACGCGATCCGTTTTGACCAACGCGGCGATCTTCTCAACGACATTGTCACGAGTTTGCTGGTAGGGAATTTCCGAGACCACAATTCGCGAGCGACCTTTTTTGCCTTCCTCAATTTCACAACGAGCCCGAACCAAAATCGTACTGCGACCAGTTAAATAAGCCTTGCGAATCGAGGCTCGCCCGCAAATGATCCCACCGGTCGGAAAGTCGGGACCGGGGAGCACTTCCATGATCTCTTCAATTGAAACTTGGGGATTGTCAATCACCAAAAACAACGCGTCACAAACCTCACCGAGGTTATGGGGCGGAATCGAGGTCGCCATACTCACGGCAATACCGCTGGAGCCATTGACCAGCAAGTTCGGCAGACGACTGGGCAGAACCGTGGGTTCCATGCGCCGTTCGTCGTAGGTGGGAATGAAGTCTACCGTGTCAAACTTCAAGTCATCCAACATCATGGCCGCAAACGGACTCATGCGGGCTTCCGTATATCGCATAGCAGCCGGCGGCAATCCGGCCACCGAACCAAAATTACCCTGCTTGTCGATCAACGTGTAACGCATGTTCCATTCTTGAGCCATGCGGACGAGGGTTGGATACACAATACTTTCGCCGTGCGGATGATAATTACCGCTGGTGTCGCCGGAAATTTTTGCGCACTTGACTCTCCCTGCGTTCGGCCCCAGGTTCAGGTCGTTCATGGCTACCAGAATCCGCCGTTGCGAAGGCTTCAGGCCATCGCGAACATCGGGTAGCGCCCGCGACACAATCACGCTCATCGCATAAGTGAGATAACTATTCTTTAACTCTTCTTCAATCGGCATGTCGCGAAAAACTTCCGGACTATCGCCATTTTTATTACCGTTATCGCCGGAATTGGAGTCAGTGGACAATGCAATTTTCCTTGTTGTACAACGCTAAAAAACCGCCCAGGAACCAGCCGTCAAGGAACCTTTCCTCGCCCGACCGCAAGCAGCAAGAACGCCCCAATTTGGACAGAACCTTAGGGCCAAAACTCTGGTAAGCGTAAGGCCTGAATTCTAACGCATTTGAGCTCAATTCACAACGGGCAAGCCAGTAAAAAGCACCCGCTTAAGTCATTGTCAATCAATGATTTACGTTTACTGGCTACCCGCACATCGCCACTGTTCTTCAGCGATATAAGAATCTCATTTCCCGCGGGGGTTTTTCGGGCTCCGATCCGCCGGCGTCATGAGTGCTGCTCCATTGCCTCACATCGTTTTCAAAACGGAACGGACGAGATTTATTAGGGCAATCGGGATAGAATCGTGTGGGTCGTCATTTCCTATCTCCGAGGCATTTAACGCACATCATGGTTTCTCGTTCGCCATTTGATGAGTTTCAGCATCGTTCGTTTCAATTGAGGAGCGACCGCCCCCACCAGACTGCGCGCCGTATTCGCCCGGCAACTCAGACCGTTTCGCTGAGGGTCACACCACCGATTGCGAACGGATCGGCGGCTGATGCTTCTGTGTCCGAAGCCCCGGATCCGCTGTTGACGGCCGAGCATCATCTGGTCGTTGGCGGGATGGACTACTGGGTTTCAGGGGACAGTGTCTTGTGCCGCTGCCCTGATTGCTCGGCCCCGATGACTGTAAGAGTCTGGCTGGGACTGGGAGACTGTTGGCGTTGCGGGTGCTCTTTGTTGATCGAAACAACGATCCTGGCGGAATTAAAAAGCCAGTTACTCACGCCCACGACGATCCGACCGGCGGAAGTGGACCCCGAAATTCCGCGTCCGCAACGTCGTTTCAATTCGGAACCATTCGCGTCACCGAACTCGGCGGTTCCCGATCCACGGTGGGTGGAACTGGAGCGATTGACTCGAAGCGATTCGCTCCCATTGTTGTTCACACAATTCCTGCGATCTCTTCCGGCCTGGCTGATCAGCTTCCTCTTTCACTTGTTTATTATTCTGATTTTGGCGTTGATTGTGTTTCGGCCGGAGAGCCAAGACTCCATCTCGCTCGTGTTGTCGACGTTTCTGGATTCTGCTAGGGAGGAAGGGGGCGTGGTCACGCTGGTCGATCCTAACCAGCCGATCGCAGATGACTTGCTAGAAAAAGCCAATTCTGAATCCAACGAAAAACCTGATGCGACTTCAGCCCAGTTGCAGGCAGAGGCCGATGCGGCAGAGTTAACGGTGGACCCCAACCCGCTGACACCTTTATCCGACCTGGCGACCTTGAAACAGCGACTGGGAAACTCTTCGGGTGGCCCCGCGACCTTCGCTGCTCGCGACCCACGCCTGCGCCAAGAAATCGTTGAGAAAGCAGGTGGTTCCACAACGTCCGAAGCCGCCGTGGCCCGCGGTTTACGTTGGCTGGCTTCGGTTCAAAACGCAGATGGAAGTTGGAGCCTGGCCAAATATGCCAATCATCAAAATCCCAAAAACAAAGGCGACGCGGCCGCTACCAGTCTGGCCCTCCTCCCGTTCCTCGGTGCCGGTCAAACACATGAATACGGCCTCTACAAACATACCGTCTCGCGTGGTTTGGCTTGGCTGATCAAACACCAGCGAGAAAACGGCGATCTGCGTTTCAATTTCCCGGGCCAGGCCGGCATGTATGCTCACGGCCAAGGGGCGATATGCTTGTGCGAAGCCTATGCCATGACAGGCGATGAACGCTTTCGAATCCCGGCCGAAAAAGCAATTCGATTTATCGAACAGGCCCAGCATCAAGGTGGCGGATGGCGGTATGAACCCGGACAAGCGGGAGATACCAGCGTCTTCGGCTGGCAATTGATGGCTCTGCAAAGCGCCCGCGTCTCCAGCCTCGGAGAATCTCTCGATCCCGATATCTGGCGACTGGCGGACTACTATCTCGACACAGCCTCCCAACGCGGCGGGCCACGTGTTCCCGATGGGGCCCGGTATCGTTATCAACCCAACGAGGGGCGACCGACTCCTCCCATGACGGCCGAAGGTCTCCTCTGTCGCATGTACCTGGGGTGGAAACGGGACGACCCACGGCTGATGTCCGGCGTGCAGTGGTTGAACCAAAACCATTTGCCTTCGCCCTCCGACCCTAACTTGTACTATTGGTATTATGGCACTCAAACCATGCACCATTACGGCGGACGCGAATGGGAGACCTGGAACCGTGCTCTTCGAGACATGTTGGTTTCCATGCAGGAAACCCAAGGAAAATTTCCCGGAAGCTGGGGACCGGACGATTTCGTTTGGGGGAGCAAGGGAGAACGAATCTACGTGACCTCGCTCGCCATATGTACGCTCGAAGTTTACTATCGTCACCTACCGATTTTCAAACCACTGGATCTGGACTAAAGCCCCATGACTTTTTCTCGAGCCACTTCTTGGCGACTACGGCAACAGACTCTTTC
>JBGSIY010000615.1:0-2440 GCA_041742275.1 Pirellulaceae bacterium
ATATCGCCAACGATACCCGATTGATCGAAGTTGAATCCGCTGAAATCGAATGGTTGAACATCGTCCTGTTCGGCGGCTAATTCAGGCTCGATCCGCACGATCCGAAATTTCCAACCGGCGAGATCAGGATGACAATTTCCAGTCAGTTTGAGTTGCAATCGTTCCGGAAATCCTTCCAGTTCCAAACACCCTAACGTCCAACCAAATTGCGTATGGTCCAGTTCACCCGTTTTGACAAGACACTCCAGTCGCCTAGCGATTAGAAAATCCTCAACGTTTTAAAAAAGCCGAATTTACAAATTTGAAGAATGCCAATGTCGCTCAGCCGACAATAAAACTGAACGTCGAGACGCCAATTATATTTAACAACGAAAGCGAAGAAAAACGATGGCTGGCACCAAATCGTTTTACAACCGTCGGCCGATGACCGCTTGCCATGGTTGCTTTGCATACGCCAAACTATTAAAAAAAATGGCTGGATGTCGTTGGCGGGAAACGATTAGAGATTAATTTGCTTGGACAAATATTGAAGGTTAGAGATCTAATTCGCTGGAACCAAGGCCATTCCGGACTGGAAATGGACACTGAGTTCAGAGTATGATCATGGTCATGAACGAATCCTCTGCATTTGAAAGCTCTGGCCCGGGAAACGGTGACCTGCCCACTCTGTCGACATCGCTGCTTCAGATGGCCCGACAGATGAATCCTGGGGCTTGGGGAAGAATTGTTGATGTCTTTGGCCCCATCATATATCGCTGGGCACGTGCGTCTGGGTTGGCGGCCGAAGATGCTGCCGACGTTGTCCAAGATGTGCTCGCATTGGTCGTCAGGAATCTCGAAAAATTTGAACGGCAAAAAGAAGCGGGCAGCTTTCGATCATGGCTTGCCACCATAACAAGAAATCGTGTTCGGGATTTTTTTCGCAAGCAAGAGCAAAACAAACGTGGGACGGGCGGAACCGCTGCACTCAATCGGATGCAAAATCTTGCCACACATTCCGAATCTGACAGTTTGGAACAATCGATCAGCGTCGATTCGTTGAATCGTCAAATGCCGTCACAACTGATGGAGATCGTGCGCGGTGAATGTGAAGCTCGCACTTGGCAGGCATTTTGGCGGACGACAGTCGACGAACGGCCAGCAATCGAAGTAGCCGCCGAGTTGGAAATGAGCGTCGCATCCGTCTATCAAGCCAAATCGAGAGTCCTCCGACGTCTACGCAAACGCATGTCCGAATTGCCTTAAAGCGAATTGCCTTGTCCCGCGCCCATTGGAATACAAGCTTTCAGCTTGCGTCCGCGCCGGAGTCTATTAAACGCCAAATAAGCCACCCACAGCTATAATAGCCTCTGACGTTTTCCTTCTTGTGTCGCATCCCCCTCAGGTTCACCAGCCTGAAAGGCTGTACTCCAACGCGCTATACTCCAACGTGCTGCGTCCGAGTCGTTGGCAATTTTCGACAATTTTTCACAATTTTTCTTAGACGTGTCAGGTTCTCGCGTTCATCTGTTGGTTGGAAAAAATTTGAATGATAAAAACCACACCCCATGTTAAACTTGAGCAACGGAGATGAACCCATGATCGCGACCTGTCCCCCAGCGGAACGCTTACACGATTTTGTTTTAGGCAAGGTTCCGGAACAAGAGAGTGACGAATTGTACGGCCATTTAGCCGGATGCGATTCCTGCCAAAAACAATTGGAGACCAGCGCCTCATTTGATGATTCGTTTGTCAATCAATTGCAAGTAGATGCCGAGCTTGAACTCTGCCGCGAGGAACCTGCCCTGTTACAGGCCACTGATAGCGCCAAGGACATTGCTGTTTTACTCAACCGCAGGATTACCGGCGAGGTGGATTCGGCCAGAGCCGGAAATTTTGCCGACGGTGCCAACGCTGAACTTCTTCCGAACACGATTGGCGAGTATCAAATTGATCGTCTGCTAGGCCGAGGCGGCATGGGGACCGTTTACCTGGGACATCATACTAAATTAGGCCGGGCGGTTGCCCTAAAAATCATTGCTGGTCATCGAATAGCGGACCCCCGCATGCAGGGACGATTTGCTACTGAAATGAAAGCCGTTGGCCGGATGAATCACCCCAACATCGTGGTCGCCCATGATGCTCGCGAAATCGACGGTCTGGCCGTGTTGGTTACTGAATATATCGACGGTCTGAACGTCGGCAGTATCCTTCGCCGCACAGGCCCGTTAACCGTCGCCGACGCAACCCGTATCGCCAGCGACGTAGCCACGGCCTTGGCTGCGATCGATCAAGCGGGTCTGGTTCATCGCGACATCAAGCCGTCGAACATCATGATTTCGCGAACGGGCCAAGTGAAACTGCTCGACCTCGGTTTGGCTCGCCTGCAAAACGCCGATGGAGACCCTCATGACCACACGGCAACGGGTCAAGCTCTGGGGACTGTTGACTACGTGGCTCC
>JBGSIY010000616.1:0-3443 GCA_041742275.1 Pirellulaceae bacterium
ACACGAGGCGATGTTGCCGTAGCAGCCGAAGCCATTTCTTCGCTATTACCTAATGCGAAAGTTTCCAGCGACAAAGTCGCCAGGACATTGATTGTTGTCGCAGACGAAGACGATCAAGCCACCGCCGCAGCCACCATCGAACAAATCGATCGAAACGGCCCCAATGCCGCGGTCTCCCAAGTCTACTCGATTCCCAGTGGTGATGGTCTGTCATTGGCTGTGGCGTTGAAGGGGCTTCTTCCCACGGCGGCCTTTGTGTCAGAGAAGAGCGGAACGTCGCTGTTGGTCATGGCTTCCGAAGAAGAACAAGCTCTGGTCAAAACAGCTATCGACCAGTGGACATCCGATCCCAGTCGTGTGGTGACCTCGCGGGTGTATGCCTTGAATCGCGCTGATCCTCAAGCGGCAGCCACGGTTCTGCAAAAGCTATTACCCGGAGCCACATTAGCCGTCGATTTGCCATCACGCTCTCTGGCAGCAACGGCAACCGAAGAGCAACACCGATTGATCTCGCAAACGGTCAAAGAATTAGATGATGTGACCCAATCTCCCGTGTCCAAAGTTTATCCGGCAAGTGGATTACCGGCCAAAGATTGGCAAGCCCTCATGGCACAACTGGCGCCCGGTGCTGCAGTGGCTACCGATCCCGCAACCAACAGCTTGGTCGTCACCGCGCGGCCCCAAGTCCATCAGATGATCGAAGAACTGATTGGTGACTTTCGCGATGTGATCACCGCGGGCAAAACGGCACAAGCCTATCGATTGACACGAGGCGATGTTGCCGTAGCAGCCGAAGCCATTTCTTCGCTATTACCTAATGCGAAAGTTTCCAGCGACAAAGTCGCCAGGACATTGATTGTTGTCGCAGACGAAGACGATCAAGCTACCGCCGCAGCCACCATCGAACAAATCGACCGAAACGGCCCCAATGCCGCGGTCTCCCAAGTTTATCCCGTTCCCAGTGGCGAGGGGGCAGCACTGGCCATCGCCCTGAAAACCATTTTGCCGGCAGGTGCTTTTGTTGCGGAAAAGAACGGGACTTCGCTATTAGCGATGGCGACGGAAGACGAACAGGCATTGGTACGTACGGCCATTGAACAGTGGAACGCAGACCCACGTCGATTACTGACATCCCAAGTCTATTCTATGTCGGATGCGGACCCTCAGGCCGCAGCAACCGCTTTGGAAAAACTTCTTCCGGGAGCCACCATCGCTGTTGACCCCGTATCGCGTACATTGATCGCTACCGGTTCAGCCGACCAACATGCGTTGATTGGGCAGACAATTAGTGCTTTAGAAAACGTGGGAAGCAAGGGCAGCGGGACCGAACTGCGCAGCTACGTGGTAACTCAAGTTCCCGCTGAGTCACTGGCCAAAGCGCTTCAAGAACTCTTCAAGGCAGACAAACAAGTCACTGTGGTTTCGGAGAAAGGCTCGCGTTCAGTTATCGCCGTCGCGCGCCCCCATCAGCATGAAATGATTCGATCACTCGTGGCCAACGCAGAAGCTGAGTTTGAAGGGTCGAGTGGCGGAAGACAATTACACGCTTATTCGTTGGCTCGTGCCGATGGCGAAACGTTTGTCGAATCGCTGACCGAGCTTTTTTCCACCGAGTCACTGGCGCCGCAACTGAGTTTTGATGTCAGTGGACAACGCCTCTTGGCCTTGGCGACCCCCAGTCAACATGCCATGATCGAACAGTCGTTACCCCAGACAAGTGCTGAAGATCAGGAGTTTGAGTTTTTCCGATTGCAAGCGATTGATGTCATGCTCGCCGACACCGCTTTGGAAAATATGTTTAGCGACGAGCCTCCCACGTCGGCACCCGTCATCGACACCGATTACGAAAATCAGTCTTTAATGGTGCGAGCATCGGCGGCACAAATGGCAGAAATCAAGGCGTTGTTGATCCGACTCGGCGAAACCAATCTGGACGCAGGAAGTCTCCCTCAGCGACAGGAGACATTTCGTGTAATCCCATTCAATCAAGACCTTGAGCCCGTTTTTGAACAGTTGCAGCAAATTTGGCCCCAATTGCGCAAGAACGAATTACGCATGATTCGGCCGGCCCCGATTCAAGGCATGCCCCCGAAAGTGCCCTTGTCGGATCCTCAAACGACCAAGGAACAAACAACTCATCTAACAGGATTTGCCGCCGAGCCCCTTCGTGCGCAAGCGGATACCCCGAGTCAGGCCAGCGATCTGAGCACCAAGCCTGGCACTCAAGACGACCTTCCTGCTGTCGTATTGATCCCCGAACGGGGACGGTTAATTTTAGCGTCGGCTGATATCGAGGCATTGAATCAGTTGGAGGAGATTCTGAAAATCATGCTGCGATCAACAACGACTGAAATCGGTTCCAGAAATTTCCAAGTCTACTTGTTAAGAAATGCGGGTGCCGAAGAAGTGTCCCAGTTGCTGCAAGACCTGTTTAAAGGGATGGCCACAGCTCGACGTGGATTGGGAGGAACGCCCGTCGTCATTACGGCCGATCAG
Organism: Pirellulaceae bacterium; assembly: GCA_041742275.1. Taxonomy (GTDB): domain Bacteria; phylum Planctomycetota; class Planctomycetia; order Pirellulales; family Pirellulaceae; genus BJ22. Next base: position 2,497 of record JBGSIY010000616.1, read on the forward strand.
CGACTGAATATGGTGATTGTTCACGGGAGTCGAGCGGATCGAGAGATTGTTTCGGGCTTGATGCAAGCCCTTGATTCTCCTGATCTTCCCGATTCGTTGGCGATCAATCAACCCGTCATTGTTCCCGTAAGAAATACCGATGCAGGGCGTATTTTGACTATTTTAAATAGCCTTTATCGAACACAGTTGAGTTCCGGCGGGGGCAGAAAACAAGTAGCGATCCCCGAGGGAATCTCGGCCGAAGTTGCCGTCTTATTACAACAAGTCAACACGGCAACATCCGGTCCCATTTTGACATTGGGGGTGGATACGGTGACCAATGCCATCATTATTATGGCTCCGCAACAGCTGCGCGAACAAGTGCGCACGATGGTTTCTCAACTGGATCAGGCGGTCATTGTCGAACCCGGTGAAGCGATCGAGATCATTCGTTTACAAGACACCAGCCCTGAGCGGATTCAGCGCGCGCTGGATATGCTATTAGAGCAACAGAGAAAATAAACAAGGTTTTCTATATAATACGTCGTTCGTGTTTCCAGACGGGCAACATGTTCGTTGAATCCCTCCCGGAAGGCCCGGGGTCAATTTCAACAAACTGAGATCTGTTGTAAACTAGAACACGGGAAACAAGGCAGGGTGGGGCAAAGTCTACCGAGAATGCTCTAAGAGTTAATTTAAAAAGGGTTAATTCAAATTGATCCGAGAACGTCCAGGCTGAAAAAAAGCGAACTTAGAAAATCGCTGTCAACCATTTGAAAAACAAACCAAGAAAACAATCCATTGGGGACGTCGGTAATTTTCTCCCGCAGGAGGCCGAGCGGACCTTTTAAAAAACAGTCCCTGTTTAATTTTTAGGAAGACGAGAGCTATCAGAAGGTTATTCCTTGCTGAAGCATCTCGAGAGTCATTTGTCGGAAAGTAAACATTTTATTTTGCATGGGTTCTCG
>JBGSIY010000617.1:0-2384 GCA_041742275.1 Pirellulaceae bacterium
CTTCCGATGCAGAATATGCCCTGAATCACTCAATTGTAAATAAGGTCAAAAACACTGTCAAATTTTGCCGATCGCGTGAATTTTGACTCGAATCGCAAAATCCTATGAAACCTATGCAGTTGGATATCGACTTTGGCATGGCGAAAACCGCAACATCGGTCCATTTATTGGGATAACGACATCGGGCAAGGTCGATTTACAGGGGTTTTACTGACTATAGCGATGTAATCCTCAACTTGGGGCACGGCTTGGGGTCTCAGGGTTCCTCTGATAAATTCTTGGTTAAAACGAAAGTGGTTCGCGACTAACTCAAAAAAGGCGTTTTTTCCGTTGAATAAAAAAAAGAAAAAAAACGACAGTCAGGGCTTATTCGATTTTTTGGTTCCTCCCACGTCATCGGACAAGCAACCAAACTCTCCTTCAGCCACTCCAGTGTCGGTTCCTCCCCCGACATCGGCCGGACCCGATTCGCTTCCCCCCGCCTCTGCCGCGAAAGCAATGACGATGCCTAATTCAGTTGAACCGCTGACTCAACCTGCCGCAATACTGAACCCTGATGACCTAACGGGTAAGCGCGTGTTTGTGCTTGATTCGCACTCGCTGATTTACCAAGTCTTTCATGCGATTGGGAACATGACCGGTCCTAATGGCCAAGCCGTCAATGCCCTCTACGGATTCACCCGCGATTTGTTGGACATCATGGAGAAATGGAAGCCCGACCTGTTGTTCGCTTCCTTCGACCACAGCGAGATCACCTTTCGCAACGATATTTATCCCGCCTACAAGGCACATCGCGACCCGATGCCAGAGGATCTACGGAGTCAGATCCCGGACATTCAGCGTTTGGTCAAAACGCTAGCCGTCCCGATTCTGGTACTGCCTGGATATGAAGCCGACGACATCTTGGCCACGTTGGCACGCGAAGTCGAGGAGCGCGGTGGCGAATGCGTTTTGGTCACGAGTGACAAAGATTGTCGCCAGTTGATTACGGACAAAGTGTCTGTGCTGAACTTGCGAAAAGGGGAACTGTATCAGGCGGCTGAACTAGCGAGAGACTGGGGGATTCGCCCCGATCAGGTCGTGGATTTCCAATCCCTAGTCGGGGACTCAGTCGACAATGTTCCCGGCGTCCCCACGATCGGTCCTAAAACGGCCATGCAACTACTCGAGCAATTTGGTTCGCTGGAACAAATTCTGGATCGCTGGTCGGAAATCAAGGGGAAGAAAGGCGAAACGATTCGCGACTCGCGAGCCCAGGCCTTGCTCAGCCAACAACTGGTCCGATTGGATTCGTTTGTGCCAATAGAAATTGATTGGCAAGGCGGATTATTAGGGAGCATGGACGTCGCTGCCGCGGTAGCACTTTGCGAAGAAAAAGGTTTTCGTTCCTTGACCGATCGAGTGGCTCGCTTGGCGGGTCCCGTGAAAGTCAATCAATGGATTGCCGACTATCAAACTGTTGATGATTTGGAAGAGTTCAAGCGGCTGGTCGCCGAGGCTCAGGCTTGTGGCGTCGTTTCTTTCGATTGCGAAACCACCTCTCCCCTGCCCCGCTGGGCTCAATTGGTCGGCGTCTCATTGGCCTGGCGGCCCGGTCACGCTATTTATGTCCCCATCCAAGCTCCCCAGGGCGAGAAGACTATAGACGAAGCCAGCGTGATCGAAGCCTTGCGGCCATTACTCGAGGATCCGCAAATTCTCATTGTTGGGCAGAATCTAAAATACGATATGATCGTCATGCGCGGAGCTGGTTTGGAAATTCGTTGTCCGTTGTTCGACACGATGGTCGCCGACTACTTGGTCAACCCAGGGCATCCCGTTCACAACATGGATGATTTGGCACTTCGTTTTCTTAAACATCAGACGATCAAAATTTCAGAACTCATCGGCCGCGGTAAGCAGCAGATTTTGATGAACGCCGTTCCTGTTGCGGCCATCACCGCTTATGCCGCCGAGGACGCCGACGTGCCTCTCCGATTGATGCCACTGCTAAAAGCTAAATTGGAAGAAGGGGGATTGTGGGACCTGTTTGATTCGGTGGAAATGCCACTCATTCAGGTTCTTGTCGAAATGGAATTCAACGGGATCGCCGTCAACCGGCAACACCTCGAACATTTAAGCGTCGAGTTCAATGAGCGTCTGGGCGTTTTGGTTCAGACGGTTCATGAATTGGCAGGTCAGAAATTCAATCTGGACTCACCCAAGCAAGTCGCGGAAATCCTGTTCGAAAAACTCAAGTTACCCAGCAGCAAAAAGAAAAAAACCACGGCCAGCACCGACAATGAAGTTCTCGAAGAACTTGTCGATTTACACCCCATCGCGCAAGCCATGATCGACTATCGGCAATTGTCTAAATTAAAAAGCACTTACGCCGATGCCTTGGT
>JBGSIY010000618.1:0-6907 GCA_041742275.1 Pirellulaceae bacterium
TCCTCGAATTTTCTAGGTCCCCCAATTTTCTACGGCCCTGAAATTTTCTAGGGGGCTTTGATTCTTTGTACTTTCGCTGGCACGTGCTGGGGGCCTGTTCATTGCATTTCTATTCACTGCCTCAGATTTCCTTCTTGTCGCTGCGTTCATCGCGTCTCTGTTGGCATTTTCGGTCTGGTGACCTTTGATTATTCACCTGATGTAACTCCCCTCCTCTGCCCTGTTTTCCGTGTTAAGTCTCCGGTTAAAACCGGCAATTCCTATTTGGATAGGTTTCCCCATCTTCAGTGGAACATTGCCGTTTCGGACAGAACTTCGGATGGCTGCGGGACGGTCGCAGATGGACGGGGCCAAACGGGAGGCGGATTGAGATCTTTTTTGGGCGTAGGGATTACCAAGCGGGAGAGAATAGCAGCGGCACTATTGAATGGGCGTTTGAAAGACGAACTCCGCCGTGCATTGGGAATTTCCAGGCGAGGAGGGGGATCCGTAGGGGATTTTTTCATGTTCTGTGCTGGGGACATTGACCGTTGAGAGCGTTGGTGATTTCAGCAGGGCCGAAATGCCTTTACAATGCAAGAGTGCATTTGATAGTCCAATTTCCATCCGTGGTCTTTTTGATTTTAGAAAAGACGATGGTTGTTAAACGTGAAAAGGGGAAAAGAATGAAGATTCGTACCAACATCAATATTGCGTGGCTGTGGCTTGCATTGGGGCTTTTCCTGGCACCATTGCAGGCGCGACAAGTTGACAGTGAGCAAGGATATCAATTGCCGCCGCCGGAAGTGATTCAGATCGTAGACGCGGCCCCGTCCCCCAGCGTGCAAATCAGTCCCGATGGGAAATGGATGATCCTGATTGAACGGGCGGCGATGCCCAGCATTGAAGATATCTCGCGGCGAATGCTGCGATTGGCGGGGATGCGAATTGACCCGGCAGCCAACAGTTCGTTTGCTACGGGATTCAGCCGGTCTGTTTCGTTACGGCGATTGGATGGGGGTGATCCGCAACCGATTGCCCTACCTGACGATCTAAAAATCTCAGGAGTTAGTTGGTCTCATCGTTCGGATTACTTTTCCGTGACCACAGTTTCGTCTGCCGGTTCTCAATTGTGGATCGTGAGTGTAGCGAGTCCACTTTCGCCAAAGTTACTGGTGGAAAATTTGCACCGCGTGACGAATGGCCCGCAATGGATGCCGGACGGTCGGGGCATTTTATGTTCGGTTGTCCCTGCGGATAGAGGTGTCGAGCCGCCAGCCCCGGCGGCACCTAAGGGTCCCAGTATTCAAGAGTCAAGCGGCGTCGAATCACCAATCCGGACGTTTCAAGACCTATTGAGTAACGCTTATGACGAAGCCTTGTTCGAGTATTACGCCACATCACAATTGCAACAGTTCGATCTGGATGGAAGCAGTCGCGAGATCGGTCAGCCGGCCATATTTTCGTCCGTCGATATTTCGCCCAACGGAAAATATTTATTGGTCACAACGACGAAGCGACCTTTTTCGTATCTGCAGACCATGGGAAGTTTTCCTCAAGATATTCAAGTTTGGAATCTAGCGGGAGAAGTAGTCAGCCAAGTCGCCGATGTGCCGTTGGCCGAGAATATTCCAATCGAGGGGGTGCGGACGGGTCGGCGGAGCGTACGCTGGCGAGCGAATCAAGAAGCAACCCTTATCTGGGCCGAAGCCCTCGATGGCGGTGATCCTCGCGTGGCGGCTGATCATCGCGACAAAATCATGTCGTTGGCAGAGCCATTTTCCGAAGAGCCCCAAGAACTCGTCAAGGTCCAACATCGTTTTGCTGGTGTCACGGAAATGAAAGATGCCAACTTATTGGTTACGACGGAAATCGATCGGGATCGTCGATGGTTGCGGACGCTGATGCATGATTTGTCTCAATCAGCCGAGCCAGTGGTGTTGATGGATCGTAGTATGCGCGACCGTTATGGCGATCCGGGCCAATTGGTAATGCGTGAATTAGAAAATGGTCAGCGGGTCGTACGTCAAGACGGAGATTGGGTCTATCGAGTTGGTGCGGGAGCGTCTCCCATTGGCAATTTGCCTTTTTTGGATCGTCAAAATTTGCAAACTTTAGCTACCGAACGATTGTGGCAATGTGACGAAGGTTTTTATGAAAACGTTGTGGAGGTGCTGACGAGTGCAGCGGATCGAAAGCCTACGATTGTCACGGTCAAGGAATCGCAGGCACTAACTCCAAATTATCACCGATATAATTTGGAAAACAGTTCAACGCAGTCACTGACGTCGTTTCTCGATCCGACACCGACCATTCGCAATATAAAAAAACAGTTGGTGACCTATCAACGCGACGATGGAGTCCCTCTTTCGGCCACTTTGTATTTGCCCGAGGATTATCAAGAGGGGACACGTTTGCCGCTGTTGGTTTGGGCTTATCCGTTAGAATTTAGTGACGCTCAGACGGCGGGGCAAGTTTCCGATTCGCCGTGGCGGTTTACTCGAATCAGCGGCATCAGTCATTTAACGTTGGTGACCCAAGGCTATGCGGTCATGGATGCGGCCACCATGCCTGTGATTGGGGACCCCGAAACAATGAACGATACCTTTGTCGAGCAAATTGTGGCAGCTGCCCAAGCGGCGATCGACAAAGCGGTGGAGATGGGAGTTGCCGATCGAGATCGGGTTGCTGTGGGAGGCCATAGCTATGGTGCGTTTATGACTGCCAATCTTTTGGCTCATTGCGATTTGTTCCGAGCGGGCGTCGCTCGTAGTGGAGCCTACAATCGGACGCTTACTCCGTTTGGATTCCAAGCGGAGCGGCGCAAGTTTTGGGACGCTCAAGATGTTTACATGAACGTTTCGCCGTTCACCCACGCGCATAAAATCAACGAGCCACTACTGTTGATCCACGGTGAAGCGGATAACAATTCGGGTACGTTTCCCATTCAGTCACAGCGGATGTTTCAGGCTGTCAAAGGAAATGGCGGGACAGCACGCTTGGTCATGTTGCCCAATGAGAGCCATGGTTACCAGGCACGAGAATCAGTCTTGCACACCCAAGCCGAAATGATTCGTTGGTTGAATTTGCATGTAAAAGAAGCGAAAACGTCCACTGAATGATTAGAAAACGAACGGAGTCGTGGAAACAAAAAGCTCTGCGGCGTTGATCTAGAAGTGGTTTCCGAAACGTCTGTTTTTTGCGACAGACTGACGTTTAGGGGGTATAATAGGGAATGGATAGATTCTTTTCTGTGCTCAAGGAATTACGATCGATGAGTGAAAACGGTCCGGTAGGGTTTGTTTCGTTTTGGCAGGGTGGAGTTCGCGGAGGTTTGTTTCTTGTTTGCGGTTGGTTGCTGGGACTCATATTTCCTGCTGGCTTGATCGCGGATGAGCCGTTGGAATATAGCCGAGACATTCGCCCGCTGTTAGCCGAGCATTGCTTTGCCTGTCACGGGCCGGATGGTGCAGCGCGCCAGGGCGGATTGCGTTTGGATTTGAGAGATGAGGCGATTGACAGTGGAGCCATTACTGCCGGCGATGCCGAAGATAGTATGGTCGTTGAGCGAGTGTATTCAGACGACCCCGACTTGGTAATGCCGCCGCCGTCAACCAAGAAGGTGCTGAGTGACGAAGAGAAGGAATTGATTCGGCAATGGATCAACGACGGAGCCGTGTACGATTCCCATTGGGCTTTTGTCGCTCCCAAAAAACCCACACCCCCGCCAGTCAAAAATGAAGCTTGGGTTCGCAATCCCATTGATCACTTTGTGCTGCACGAATTGGAGCAACGTGAATTGACTCCGGCGGCCCCTGCGGATCCAGGGACTTTGTATCGACGGCTCAGTTTGGACATCACGGGACTCCCTCCGCAACCTGCCGAAACACTGAAATTTGTTCAAGATTATCAGAGTAACCCCGAAGCGGCTTGGGAGGCTGCGATTGATCAATTGCTGGCGTTACCCAGTTGGGGCGAGCATCGGGGGCGATATTGGTTAGACGCTGCCCGTTATGCCGACACTCATGGGATGCATTTCGACAACTATCGAGAGATGTGGCCGTATCGCGATTGGGTCATACGGTCCTTCAATGCAAATATGCCATACGATCAATTTATGACCGAGCAACTGGCAGGTGATTTACTCCCCTCTCCCTCGGTCGATCAAAAAATCGCTACGGGATTTCAGCGTTGCAATATCACAACCAACGAGGGGGGAACAATTGAAGAAGAGAACTTGATGCTGTATGCGGCCGATCGTGTGCAAACTTTTGGGTGGGTTTTTCTCGGACTGACAACCAACTGTTGCCAGTGCCATGATCACAAGTTCGATCCCATCACGACACAAGAATATTATTCCTTGGCAGCTTTTTTTAGAAACACAACCCAGCCGGGAATGGATGGCAATTCAAAAGACGGCCGCGCCGCCATCGTGACCTTGCCAATGGAAGCCGATTTGGAACGTTGGGTTGCTCTTCCAACAGAAATTGCCGACGCAAAGAAGCGGGTTGAGGAACGACGCGCGGTGGCGGAAACCGCACTAGAGGGCTGGCTGGCTGAAGTGACTTCCAATGGGTTGAAAACCGAAGTTGCTTCGACGGGCCTCGTTGTTCATGCGAGATTGAACGAAGGTTCGGGAAACGTGGCAACCAACTTGGGTTCTGCAAATGTTGAGATTAAGAGTATAGGAGACTTACAGTGGAATCCCCAAGGAGTTTTGGGGCCTGCGCCGGTGATAACTCCTCAAACGACGATTCTCGTAGGTGATGTTGGTCGCTGGGAGTTCGATCAAAGTTTCAGCTATGGAGCTTGGGTCAAACTCGATCACCGTAATATTAATGGTGCTTTGATTGCTCGCATGGACGACCGTTCAGCACATCGCGGTTGGGACTTGTTTCAATATGGCGGGGTCTTCAGTGTCCATTTGGTGGATAGCTGGCCGCAGAATTCCATGAAAGTTCGAACACGTGGCAATGCGGTAAAGGAAAAGGAATGGCAACACGTGTTTGTCACATATGACGGATCACGGAAACCGGAGGGGATAAAGATCTTTATCGATGGTAAACGTGAGTCGTTGCAAGTGGAAAATAATACTTTGAAACCGGAAGCGTCGTTAATCACCGAAACACCGACCCGAATTGGGCAGCGAAATCAAGAACAGATCGTGTCCGGTGCCTTAATCCAAGACGTGCGACTCTATGAACGTCAATTAACTGATGCCGAAGTTTCCTTGCTGGCCATGTCGGGCGCTGTGGAGGCCTATTTGGCGACTCCGGAAGACCAGCGTTCACCCGAACAACGTCAGACGGTGTTGAATTTTTATCTGAATTCTGTCGATTCCGAATATGCTCAGGTCGTAAAACAACTCAGCGATTTGGAACAGGAATTAAATCAGATTCGCGCTCGCAGTCCGATCACGCATGTCCAAGAAGAACGGACCGATCGCGAAGCGGTAGCCCATGTATTGATGCGAGGCGAATACGATAGACCGGGAGAATTGGTATCCGCAGGAACTCCGGCGGCTCTGCATCCCTACCCCGCGGAAGCTCCCAAAAACCGTCTGGGCTTGGCTCAGTGGTTGATGGCCGATGAAAACCCGCTGACCTCCCGTGTGGCCGTGAATCGTTTTTGGCAAGATATTTTTGGCCGAGGAATTGTCACGACTTCGGAAGACTTTGGCATGATGGGATCGCCCCCCAGCCACCCAGAATTACTGGATTGGTTGGCCGTGGACTTCCGAGAAAATGGATGGGACATCAAACGTTTGCACAAACTCATGTTTATGAGTGCGACCTATCGGCAAAGTGCGGTCATGACCAGCGATAAACGGGACCGCGACGCTGACAATACTTGGCTGTCACGAGGACCACGTTTTCGAATGGATGGCGAAATGATTCGCGATCTGGCGTTGCAAAGCTGTCGATTGTTGTCACCACGGATGTACGGACCGGGAGTTAAACCCTATCAACCCGGGAATATTTGGGATGTGGTAGGTCTGCCCGAAGGGAACACTCGAAATTATGTTCAAGACACGGGTGAAAATCTTTATCGACGGAGTGTGTATTCCTTTTGGAAACGTATGGCGCCTCCACCGAATATGGAGATTTTTAATGCGACGGGCCGCGAAGTTTGTGCGGTCAAACGCGAACGGACGAATACACCCCTCCAAGCCCTGGTGACTCTGAACGATCCTGTGTTTGTTGAAGCGGCGCGAGTGATGGCTGAGAAGTCGTGGGTATTGCATGGTGGGGAAGAACAGAAAGTATTAAATGAAATTTCTCAGCGTGTATTAAACCGAGAACTTCGCGATGAAGAACGGGCGTTGATAATGGAAGATTTGACTTTCTATCGCGAACACTATCAAAGTCAGGTTGATGATGCCGCAGCGTTGTTACGCGTCGGCGAGTCGGTGCCTACCGCTGAACTGCCAGCCCATGAATTGGCTGCGTGGACCATGATTTGCAACCAGTTTTTAAATTTGGATGAAGCGATTAATAAATAGAAACCGAGTTCAATCGGAACCTTAATTCCGTTTGACTTCTCCGTTCGCTCGGTTTCACATGTATGATCACTGTAAATGAAAGTTTGTTCAGCGATGAATTCTATTCACTCCCGTCGTCAATTCTTTACACAAGGTTCCCACTTGTTAGGAGGCGCGGCGTTATCAAGTCTGATGTTGTCCGAGGCTGTCTCGCGTGCCAACGCCCAAGACGATTCTTTGATCCACTTCCCAGCGCGCGCGAAACGAGTGATCTATTTGCATATGGTCGGCGGACCGTCGCAAATGGATTTGTTCGATTACAAACCGGGGATGGCGGATTGGTATGACAAAGATTTACCCGATTCCATTCGAGCCGGTCAACGCCTGACGACAATGACCAGTGGACAAGCGAGGTTCCCAATCGCACCGTCTAAGTTCAAATTCACC
>JBGSIY010000619.1:0-1734 GCA_041742275.1 Pirellulaceae bacterium
GTGGGCGAGTATCAATAGGCTCTGCGCTTGAGCCAGTGGAGCTTTGTTCTGGGTTGGATTCAATCACCGGATCAGATCCACCGGCAGGGCGAACTGTCGCCTCAGTCGGATCGATGGCTCCCGCATATTTCTGAGGCAAGCGGCAACGCACGATTACTTTCTCGTCAGTAAACTGTTTCGAGACGACATCACCATGTGCGGATAAGAAGGCCAAGAGCTTTCCATTTCCGACATTGGTTTCCACGATGATATCCTGAAAGGTCTTGGTCAGGGCCTCACTGACTTTTTTCCGCAACAACGGAAAGCCTTGTTCCGATTTTGCACTGACAGGGATCGCATTGGGATAGCGCAACAACAGAGCTTCCAGATCCGAAGGCTCAGCGATCGCGTCGATTTTATTCAACAAAAGAAGTGTGTCTTTTTCGTCAATCCCCAGATCGCGCAATACGCCGTACACTGAAGAGATCTGTTGATAGACAGCAGGGCTACTGGCATCGGCTACATGCAAAAGCAAATCGGCCTGGTTCGCTTCCTCCAAAGTCGCCTTGAAACTGGCCACTAAATGGTGAGGCAAGTCGCGAATAAACCCGACGGTATCACTGAGGAGTACCGGTCCCCAATTTGGCAATGTCCAACGGCGGGTCCTGGTGTCGAGCGTAGCGAACAATTTGTCTTCAGCCAGAACCCCCGCATTGGTCAGGGCATTCATTAACGTGCTCTTACCAGCATTCGTGTAACCCACCAGAGAGACGGTCATACGTCCCGCTCGCGAGCGCACCAAGCGTTCCTTTCGCTGCTCGACGTCTTTCAATTCTGTTTTCAAATCATGAATTCGCTTTTCCACCAAACGGCGGTCAACCTCCAACTGCTTTTCACCAGGCCCCCGCATACCCACACCCATCTTGATTCGCGAGAGGTGAGTCCACATTCGTTTCAAACGGGGTAGCGAATATTCCAGTTGAGCTAATTCAACAGCCAGCCGCGACTCATATGTCTGCGCGTGAGTAGCAAAAATATCCAGAATCAGTTCAGTTCGATCAATTACCTTGACCTTCAGGAATTGTTCCAGATTTCGCGTCTGTCCTGGCATTAAATCATTATCGAAGATTACAAGGTCGGCTGCGTGAAACTCAACCAAACGTTGTAATTCCTCGACCTTGCCCGATCCAATGTAATAGGCCGTATCAGGACGATCTCGCCGTTGAATCAAACCGCCAAAGACGATCGCCCCGGCCGTATTGGCCAGACCCGCCAATTCTTCCAGAGGATCATCTCCGCCTGTCTCATGTCCATCGAGAATAACCCTAACGAGGACGGCCGCTTCCTGATCGATCCCTTTGGCACCATGTCGTTCTTGCAAGTTTATGTTTTCCTTAAAAAAAAATTAGCGAACCATTCTGGAACAATCGTTCCCCCCAGATCAACGCTGACGATCAATGCTGCTCGTCAGCCTGATTCCGTAGGTCAATACGCCCGACTCTCTAACGTCCACCGACTCTCTAACGTCTACGGCTTTCTAACGTCTACGGACGCCATTTCCCACGACGACTCCCCACAGCGAGCAATCGACTAAACAAATAAAATGCTCAGTGTCGGTGACCAGCCTGGCGAGAAGACTCCCACACATCGCCGTCGATCATGAGTGCACGCTTTAGCTCGAATCTCGATGTCTCTTCCGCCGTCCCCCTCCCAAACAATCAATTGATCAGGTATTCCATTTGCTGGCCTAGATAT
>JBGSIY010000620.1:0-6823 GCA_041742275.1 Pirellulaceae bacterium
GCCCACACCAAGGCCACCAAAGTGAAAAACGCCACAAGTAAATCGCGTTGCTCAAGAAATCTCCGTTGATTGCAGGGACAGCGAAAAAGCAAAAAAATTTCATATCCCGCATCGCACTATTTCAACAGTCCGCGAGCCCGAGACGGAAGCGGGAAGTGGGTGTGGGTCTTGGCTTAAATTGTGCAGTTGCATATCAGTCTGTTGGTGTGCCAGAAGCAACGCGACGACAGGCAAACCTTACATTGAAAATGATTCGGAAGTCGGGAAAGGCCAATTTTCTGCTGTCGCATCCCGTGGTGGTTGCGGCGAAGCGTCCAGCAGCGATGAGTGCTTTTGTTCAGAACTCGTTGGCTAGTCCACTCAGTCTATCATTGAACTGTCGTTCCTAAACTGTGTATAATCCAAGAACATCGACAATATCAACAGCCATTTTGGGACACCGCGGACAGAAATCGGATGTCGTGGTGTCGATCGTTGGTTTGGCGACACGAACTACGAAAACTTAGCAAAAAATGTTGCGTGAAATTGTTCAAAAGTATCTCTCGCTTCGCCGAAACGATCCGGCCTGGTTGCTGTTGGCTTCTCCCAAAGGCCCCCTGATTTTGGCAAGTCTAAAAAACCTGATTGAAACGAGTCCGACGGGTGTCGAATTTGACGAAGCCGTTGAGAAATTGGCCAGCGTGTTCGCCGACCACGCCAATGACTCGGAATTTGATCTTGGCGAAGATCATCCACAGTCGGCCAGAAAAGAATTGCGCCAATGGTTGAAACGCGGCCTGATCGTGGAACGGGGGGGCAAGCTATTGGTGACCGATGCGTTTCAGCGATCATTGATGTTTTTGGAATCTCTCGAAGACCGTACCATGACATCGACGGCGTCCCGATTGGCAACCGTGCAGCGTGCGATTGAAATCCTGCAATTGCAATTGAGTACCAACCAGGCGGACCGCGAAAAATCTTTGCAGGCACGAATCGATGTGCTGACGCAGGAACTGAAGTCGGTTCAAGCCGGGACTTTTGAAGTTCTGGACGGGGCAAAGGCTCAAGAAGGTATTCGCGAGGTCTACCAACTCGCTATTAGTTTGCAATCCGACTTTCGTCGAGTAGAAGATTCTTACCGCGAGGCGGATCGTCTGCTGCGGCAACGAATCATTAGCGAAAATAAGAACCGTGGCGAGGTGGTTGATGAACTGCTCAATGGACACGAACAGCTCGTCGATACTCAAGAGGGCCAGGTTTTTGAGAGCTTTTATGCTCAACTCGTCAAATCATCCGAACTACAAGAAATGAAATCCCATTTGCGGGCCATCCTTGGCAACGGTAATACCGAGCGAGCTTTGGAACGGAAACAAAAGGCTGAACTGCAACACCTCGTATCCCGTTTGGTGCAGGAATCCGAACGGGTGATTCAGGCACGTGCCCGCAGTGAGCGGGATGTCCGCGGATTTTTGAAGTCAGGACTTGCAGACGAACAAATGCGAGTCGGTGTATTGCTGCAGGAGATATTTCAAACGGCGTTGGAGCTGGACTGGCAATCACAACAGCTGCGGCGTTCTGACAGTCCGTTGCCGCCGATCGCCGTATCACTCGCCAATTTATCGGTTATCGAACGACTCCTCTTTAAACAGGTTGCTGATGATCAAAGTGCAAGCCTCGATTTGGAGACGGTGGAAGCGGACCCCGCAACAATGAACGAGGAATTCTGGGCCGCCTATCGGGCTCTAGATCGTGCAGATTTATTTGAAAAAACAATGGAGCATTTGCAGACCAGCGATAGCCCACAAACGATAGCCGGATTGGCTAGGTCCATTCCTCCAACGCACGATCTCGAAACGCTTTCGTTCTGGCTTACGATGGCTCGTGCCGCAGGACTCGCGCTGGAGGACGGCAACGAATCCATCGACCTCGCAAACGATTCGGGGGAATGGACTCGCTTTCACGTTCCTGCGGTCCAAATCAATCATGAGGCGATTCGCAATCTGAAGCTGGAGAGCCTGGAATGACCAATATTTTCGATAAGATGGCCGCGGAATCTGAACCAAAAATCACTTCAAATGAAATTGCACGTGAGCAAGGGAGCGGCCAGTCCCTTCAGGGAGAATCGGAGAACTCGCTCGAGCGGACTTCGCCAGATATCAAAGTGGCTGTGCAGGAACTGCTTAGGCATGGTTACCTGGAAGAGTCAAACCGTTCTGAGTTGTTTCGGCGAGTCATCCTGCACGAAACAGCAATCAATAGAGCGCTGGAGCCCCTCGACCTTGTCTTGCGAATCGATACGCACCGGGGCGTGGCCTTTCTCGCTGTCGTTTCAAATCAACAACGCACTGATGTCGAATTGCCAAACGATTCCGAAGACGAAGGCTGGACGCATCCGCTGGTCCGCAAACAGCGACTGACTCTGGAACAATCGTTGTTGATCGCGATCTTGCGCCAAGCTTTTGTACTCCACGAACAAGAGGCCGGCGTGGGACACTCGGATGCCAGATTGGCCGTGGATGAAGTTCTGCCGAATTTCCTAACTTACATCGGCGAGTCGGGGAGCGAAACTCGCGATGAAAACCGACTCCTGCAAATTCTCGATCAGCTCAAATCGCATGGCATCGTTTCCGAAGTTGACAAGAAAAACGAGTTCACGATCAGGCCGTTAATCGCTTATGTGGCGAGCCCCGAGTCGCTGGCGGCCTTGCTGCAGGTCTTGAAAGAGAAACGTCAACAGAACATCGATACTTCAGGAATTGACTGATGCTAAATCGTGCCAACGGCAATAACCATCAACGAGATTTGTTTGATCGAATGGATGAGACGCCGGACTCGCAACGGTCCCATTCCGAGCCGTCGTTCTTGCTAAACCAACTGGAGGTGTTTAATTGGGGACCGTTTCGAGGTTTGCATCGAGCCGTATTTGATCCGGAGGGAACGGCCATCATTGGTCCCACGGGGAGCGGAAAGACAACGCTGGTGGACGCGCTTATGACCCTCCTGGTCTCCTTGCCTAAGTACAACCTCGCATCCACCGGAGGACATGAGAGCGACCGAACGCTGATGGAGTACGTGCGGGGTGTTCTCGGAGGTGATGGTGCGGCCGGACGTCAGGAAGTGGCTCGACCCGGCAAAACGATCAGCGGAATTTGTGCAACTTATTCAGGTGGCGATCAAGTTCTGAAATTGGCAGCCTTGTTCTGGACGGAAGGGACCGGGAATTCGGCCGATGACCTAAAACGACGTTGGGTTTTCTCACTTGCCGAGGACCAGTCGTTGGAAAACTGGCTGCGCATGCTGCACGACGACGGCGTCCGCGATCTGCTCAAAATGGGACGAGAGACAGCTGATCTGCGTTTCTTTGACAGCAAAAAAGCGTACCTGGAAAGGGTACGAAAGTTTTTTGATGTGGGCGAAAATGCATTTACACTTCTCAATCGAGCCGCTGGACTCAAACAGCTCAACAGTATTGACGAAATTTTTCGAGAACTCGTTCTCGACGACCGTTCCGCCTTTGACCGCGCTATCGAGGTTGCAGCCGAATTCGATAATCTCGCAGAGATTCACCGGGAACTGGATTTGGCTCGCAAGCAGCGAGATTCGTTGCTCCCGGTTGCCGACGAATATATTAACCTACAGCGATCCCAAGCGAAAACCAGCGAATATCGTAGACTCAAAGAAATACTCCCGATTTGGTTCGCAATTCTGGCGGAGAAAAAATGGGATGAACAGGCTCAAGAACTGGAGCAGCATACGGAAAAGTTGAAAACGCATTTGACCTCACTCAATACGAGAGAGATGGAACTTCGGTCCTATGTCGATACGCTTCGCGAAAAATATTTGGTCCTGGGCGGGAACGTGATTGCCGAGTTGGAAAACACGATCTCCGTGCAAACCCGTTTGCGAAACGAACGACGCCAGAATGCCGACCAGTATCGAAACTTGATTGGTCGCTTTGGGTTTTCAATCGAGTTGACACGCTCGAACTTTGAATCGAATTTACTGGCATTGCAAGACAGAAAGAAGAGCGAAAGCGTCGCTCGTGATCAATTCTACGAGTCAGCTTTGCAGGCTGATTCGGCGTTGCGCCAATCCAACACCGTTGTAGCCGAGATCGAGCAGACGCTGAACAAGGTGAAACAGCGCCCGGGGTCCAACATCCCTCCGAGGTTTCAGGAGTTCCGTGCCGAGTTGGCTGAACACCTTTCCCTTGCCGAAAATGATTTGCCTTATCTGGCCGAAATGGTCGAAGTCCCTTTAGCGGAGTCTGCCTGGCGCGGCGCAATTGAACGAGCAATCGGCTCGGAACGGCTACGAGTTTTAGTTCCACAAAAGCATATGACGCGGGCGTTGAACTGGGTCAACCACCGGGACAATCGTTTGCACGTGCGGCTGTTCGAGGCCCTGCCTCAGATGGAAAACAATCAGCAAAGGCTTTTCGACGACGGCTTTGTTCGCAAGTTGAATTTCAAATCGCATCCGTTGAATGTGGCTGCACAGAAATTACTGGGCGAGCGAGACTTGCACTGCGTTACGTCGGCAGAAGAACTGAAGGGAATCGAGCACGGGCTGACAAAAGAAGGAATGATGTCCGGTCGCCGCGGCAAGTTTGAAAAGCAAGATCAACGACGCATTGATCAGGATTGGATGACCGGTTTCGACAACAAGGATCAGCTGGAATCACTCGCCAGGCAGTTGGATGAAGCGCAACACGCGGCGAAAGTTGCCGATTCGAACTACAAGGCACTTAAAGCGGAACTTCACTCCGCCGATGAACAATTGAAGTTGATTGACGTATTGCTGAACGTCGATTTCGCTTCCATCGATTTGCCTTCTGCCGCCGCAGATTTGGCAAAGTCAGTTGATCGTTTGAACGCTCTGCAGGCACCTGACTCCGATGTCAGCCGCGCTAAATCCGAATTCGAATCCGAAAACTCACGTTTGAATCTGCTGCAAAATGAAATCGCAGACGCTCGTTCAGCGATCAGTCAGAACGAGGCAAAAGTCCAGCACGCGCGTCGCGAACAAGCCAAAGCCCGGTCCCGCACGGATGCCGGAGTTCCAGATTCTGACATGGTAATCGCCCAAAAACGGCTCAACGTTTCACCCGAAATTCGTGCTGAAGATTTGATGGACGAGGAGCGAAAATGGGGCAGAGTTGTCGGCGATAAACTGGATAAATACTCCGAGCGAGAGAAGGAGATCGAAAAGCAACTGGTGCGGCGAATGGGGCTGGCGAAAAACGTCGATACCGGTGCGTTGTCGGAGGTGGGGACGGATGTCGAAGACGTGCCGTATTTTCTCGAACGGCTGAAAGTATTGACCGACGAATCGTTGCCAGAAAAACGAGAACGTTTTCTAGAATACCTGAACCGTTCTTCCGACCAAGGCGTGACACAATTGCTGGCAAACATTGACGAAGAAGTGGATGCGATCGAGAATCGGATTGCCGAACTCAACCAAACACTTGTGAGAGTTGACTTTCGTTCGGGGCGGTTCCTTCAGCTTCAACCGCAGCGTATGAAAGATGCCCAATTGCGGACACTCAACATCGCGATGCAAAAGGTGCGAAGTGCGGCCCTCAAGGACGATGGTGGTGAGAGTCACTTTGAGGCGTTGCAGGAAATGGTCACGATTCTACGAGCGGCCGGCGAGAACCGACGTTTGCAGGGATCAAAAGCATTGCTTGACCCACGATTTCGGCTTGAATTTTTTGTAGTGGAAGTCGATCGACAAACGGGCGACCGATCGCCTCCCCGAACGGGTTCGCAAAGCGGCAGTGGTGGCGAGAAAGAACTGATGGCCAGTCATATTTTAACAGCGTCCCTCAGCTATGCACTGTGTCCCGCGGCGGCAACTCGGCCACTCTATGGAACGGTGATCCTCGACGAGGCGTTTTCCAAAAGTTCGCCGTCGGCCGCAACGCGAATCATCGAGGCACTACGCATTTTCCAACTTCATCCCGTTTTCGTGACTCCCAACAAAGAGATCGGTTTGCTCAAACAACACACGAGAAAGGTGATCTGCGTGCAGCGACCAGGAAAAGAGGCCAGTCTCGCGTCCATCTCATGGGAGAAACTTGAGGAGCTTGCCCGGTCACAATGAAGTCTCCTGCGGAACTCAAACTCATTTTAAGGCGACAGTGGCAGAACCCCAATCTGCGAGAATCGCGACTGCTGGGCGCTTCCTCCGCATGGCCAATTCAGTTTTCGATTGGTCGCCCTTCGCCCCGAAAAATTCTCAGCTCGCTAGATGAAGTCAAACGGCATGTCGACGCATGGCGGAAAGTCAAAATTGGCAATGTCATTTGGGAAGAGATTCGTTACAGGGCGGCGTCTGATCCGATTGAAGTACCCGTCAGCTGGAAACTTGACAAACCAACGGACTGGATCGAAGCGATGAATGGTGCCAGCTTCCGTGCCGAATTTGATGCGCTGGCGCATTTTGTCAAACATGCATCGCCTGAATTTCATTCTTTGCTGGTGCGACGGCGTTCGTTGTGGTTGGGAAAACCAGTTCAAGAGGTGCAGCAGGCGTTGAGTATCGCCGCGTCCCTTACGCCCGGCTGTGCCCAAGGACGCCCATTGCGAACCATGCCGGTGGAAGGAGTCGACACTAAATTTTTTGAGCGAAACGAGAGCCTGATGACAACCTTGCTCGATGCCCGGTTTGACGGCGAGGTCAGTCGAATGGGTTTAGAGGACTTTTTGGGAGCCTTACGCGGAGGGGACCACTGGTTATTGATGGTGGACCTCGACGGTTCCCTTCTTCCATTCAAGAAGATGCGGGTGCGCGCCTCCGAACTGAAAGACGCAGGTCTGCCTGATTGTCAATTGCTGATCAT
>JBGSIY010000621.1:0-2862 GCA_041742275.1 Pirellulaceae bacterium
TTTAGAGGGGCAACTGAGATGGATGTTTCGAATGGCATTGGGGCGATTACCGGATGAAACCGAACTGGCCGCAGCCCGCGATTTGGCGTCACGTCACAATTTGCCGTCAGTGGCTCGAGCCCTGTTTAACTGCAACGAATTTATTATTGTGCAATAACGAAAGAACGCATGTTAACGAACAAACGCATGTTGCCTGCCTTGGATCGACGAGATTGGTTTCGTTGGAATGTTCGTGGTTTAGGTGCGACGGCGTTGATGCAGTTATTGCTCCGCGATCAAAGTTTGCCAGTTCAAGCAGGGCAGGTGACCCGGCCCGACTTGGTCCCTCGGGCCAAACGAGCTATTCAAATCTGTTTGGTCGGAGGACTCAGTCATCTGGATTCCTTTGATTACAAACCGGCTTTGGAGACGTTTCACGGCAAGACATTGGATTCGGAGGAGCAACCTGACATTTTTTTTGGTCAGGTCGGCTTGATCAGAAAACAAGATTGGACCTTTCACCAGCGGGGAGAGAGTGGCCAATGGGTCTCGGACCTTTTCCCACATATTGCGGAAATGGCAGATGAATTAACAATTATCAAATCGTTAGTGTCGGATTCGGCCAACCATACCCCAGCGCTATTTTTTGCCAATAGCGGATTTCAGTTCAATGGATTCCCCTCCGTTGGCAGTTGGCTGTCCTACGGTCTGGGGAGCGTGAATGAATCACTCCCTGATTATGTGGTGCTCCCCGATCAACGGGGTGGGCCGAATGGTGGTTCGTCCAATTGGAGCAACGGATTTTTACCTGCGCAACACCAGGGCGTTATGTTTAACGCCGCCGGACACCCGGTCCGCGACTTGTTTCCTACGCGGCCGTTGGCTAAAGATAATGAAGAAGAAACACGTGAGTTCCTCCAACTCCTGAACGAACGACATCTCGAACGCGCGCAAGACGAAGAACTATTCGCCTCACGAATTCGCAGTTATGAACTGGCGGCGCGAATGCAATTGTCTGTGCCTGATGTCGTTGACTTGAGTACTGAGACGGCCGATACGTTGGCTCGGTATGGTGTGGATCAGCCAGCAACGCAGGACGCTGGAACACGGTGTCTGCTGGGACGACGACTGTTGGAACAAGGCGTTCGATTTGTGCAGATTTTTTCCGGCGGGCCGATCGCCGGCTCACCTCGTTGCAGTTGGGATGCTCACGAGAATGTTTTGGAGAACCACACCGCCGAAGCCAAACGGATTGATCAACCCGTCGCCGCCCTGCTCCATGACTTGAAACAGCGTGGTCTACTGGATGACACGTTAGTTTTATTTACAACAGAATTCGGCCGCACCCCCTTTACGCAATCGTCGGCCGATACAGTGGGCACGGGACGCGATCATAACCGTTATGGCTTTTCCTCATGGATGGCCGGGGCAGGAGTGAAGCCCGGGATATCCTTCGGAAACACGGACGAGATCGGGTGGAAAGCGGCCGAAAACCCGGTGACATGGCACGACTTTCACGACACCGTGTTACATCTTTTCGGTATCGATCACGAGCAATTGACTTATTATCACAACGGTACCCAACGACGCCTAACGAATGTCCACGGGAATGTTATCCAGCAGATTCTCAGTTAAAATTCAGCTAGAATATCAACATCTTGTCTTAAAAACGTTATTCACCGATAGAGGATATCATGCAGAGTTCATTCAGTCGCCGCTCTTTCGTTCAAACAATGGCAGCCGCAGCCACTGTTTCGATTTTGCCCGCCACGTCCTTTGCCGGACATCGCGGTCGCCGGGGTCCGAACGATCGGCTATCGATCGCCCTGATCGGTTGCGGCAAAATGGGTCGAGACTATCATTTGCCAGAGCTCTTGCGACAACCCGATGTGCAAATCACTGCAGTTTGCGAAGTTGATTCCACACGCAGAACTCTGTTTCAAACAAAAGTTAACGAGCATTATTCTCAGGCCAAACAGGAATTCCGTGGATGCGATGCCTATCATGATTTTCGAGAGCTCCTTGGCCGAGACGACATTGATGCCGTTTGCATTGCCACTCCCGACCATTGGCATGCGATCCCAATTATCGCGGCTTGTCAGGCCGGCAAAGACGTTTATTGCGAAAAGCCCCTGACGCTTACGATTCACGAAGCCCATCAATGTGTCCTAGCCGCTAGAAAACATAAACGTGTCGTTCAAACCGGTAGCCAACAACGTTCCAATGTTTTTGGTCCCTTTCGCGAAGCAGTGGAGTTGATCCGCAGCGGTCGTTTAGGGAAAATCCACAAGGTCACGATTGGAGTGGGGGCGCCGAGTAAAATTTTTGACCTTCCCGAGGAAGAACTGGAACCCGGTCTCGATTGGGACATGTGGCTGGGACAATCCCGCTGGTATCCCTACCACTCAGACCTGAGCCCTCGAGGAATGCACAATCACTTCCCGACCTGGCGAAGTTATCGCGATTTCTCCGGCGGTGCACACACAGACATGGGAGCCCATTTTTATGACATCGCACAATGGGCACTCGACCGAGATCAATCCGGTCCCGTCGAAATTATCCCCCCTGATGACGGCCAAGCCGAAACGGGGGTCCGATATCTGTATGACGATGGCGTCGAGATGGTCCACGGTGGACCTAGCGGTTGCGTGTTCTTTGGCGAAAAGGGGACCTTGCATATCGACCGCGGACGCTTGACCAGCGACCCGGAAGAAATCGTTAAAACACCTTTGGCCGAAAACGAAGTCCACCTCCCCGTTTCCCCGGGCCACCACCGCAATTGGCTTGATTGCATTATCTCGCGTGACAAGCCGGTCGCTGACGTCGAGGTGGGAGCAAGAACCGTAACGATTGCTCATTTGGGCAATCTCGCCTATTGGAATC
>JBGSIY010000622.1:0-5834 GCA_041742275.1 Pirellulaceae bacterium
TCTGTATGTCGTTGAGCCGAGACTTTTTGCCTTCGAGTTGGGGTAATTTCCGCCCGACTGAAATTGACATATTGATGTTGATTGGGAGTTTTGGATTGTTCTTTACCTTGTTCTTGTTGTTCTGTCGGTTCTTGCCCGTGATCGCCATCTCTGAGGTGAAAAATGTTTTGCCTCACAAGCATGGGGAGCATGGTGAGCATGAGCACGGCCACGCAGGAGCGGTCAAGTCACATTAGGAGGCTAGTGCATTGTCACAGTTTGATTTTAGGGCAGTGGATCTTGCCAAAGATCTTGAGTTGTCGAGGTCTTTAGCAAGAGGCACGACATTCGTCCCTAATTTTTGGATGTGTTAAAGCACTGCATTAAGTTGAGGGTTGTGATTCGAGAGGGATTGCAACCGAGAGAAAATAGTTTGTTGTTTCATAAGTAATCGATTTTTATAAACGAAAATTCCATGGCACATTCGCACAAGCCTGAAAATAAAAAGCCGAAGGGACCTGATTCAAAATTGGTTTCGTTGGTGGCTCAGTTTGACGATCCTGATTCGTTGGTAGCCGCTTGCGATCGAGCTCGGCAAGAGGGCTATAAAAAGATGGACGCCTATTCGCCGTTTCCTGTGCACGGGATTGACGACGCGATTGGGATTCGCCGAACACGCTTGCCATTTTTTGTGTTGGCCGTGGCGTTCTGCGGATGTGCATTTGCGTTGGGGTTGCAGTATTACGTGAATAGTACTGACGAGTCCCCCATTTTTCCGGGATACAAATTTTATATCAGTGGTAAGCCTTTAGGTGTGCCAGGGTTGCCAGCCAATATTCCGGTAACATTCGAGATTATTGTTTTGTCCAGTGCGTTTGCGACGTTTTTTGGCATGTGGATTCTGAACGGCTTGCCCAAATTTGCCAATCCGTTGCACCGAATATCCCGTTTTCGACGGGTCACGAATGACAAGTTTTTCTTGGTGCTGGATGTCGATGACGAGAATTTCAACAACAGCCGCAGTCGTCAGCAGTTGGAGGAGTGGGGTGCGACGGCGATCGAAGAATGTCATTTGGACATGACCGATCATGAGATCCCTAAAATCTTCAAAATGGCCAGCATCGTACTGTTGTTTGCCTTGATGCTTCCCCCAGTACTGATTTATCGTGCCGCGGGGATGACCAGTCGCGCGCCGCGATTGCATGTGGTGCCGGATATGGATTGGCAGGACAAATTTAAGACGCAAACCGCGGGGCCTAAAATGGGAACGGACCCGGCGAACCCTGATTATTTGTTTGTTGATCCGCGGACAATGCGTGCTCCTATTGCGGGTACGGTTGCGCGAGGTGAATTGTATGCCAACGATGCTTTGTATCGAGGTTACACAGCTGCGGAAGCTGCCCCGGCGGCGGCAGGAGAAGGATCTGGGCCCAATGTCGTCGAGCAAGATGGGGCAGTTGTTGCCGCTGTCGAGCCCAATTGGGTGACGGCCTTTCCTGAGGGAATTGAGGTCAGTGAAGCCACAATGATGCGGGGCAAGCAGCGATACGAAATTTATTGCGTTCCCTGCCACGGTTATGATGGCAATGGAGGTGGTTTGGTCAACGAACGAGCTGTTGCATTGGCAGCGACGGGGAATGCTCAATGGACGCAAGCTAAATCAGCTCACGACCCTGCCGTCAAATCGCAGGCCATCGGACGGATTTATGACACAATCACCAATGGCCGCGGGACGATGGGTCCCTACGCTTCGCAGATCCCCCTGGCCGATCGTTGGGCGATTGTTATGTATGTGAAGGCGCTGCAGGAAACGGGGATCGCTCCGGAGGTGGTGGTCGACGAGGCTGCGGTCGCGGCACCGGCCAATTAGTCGCTGGTTTTTAGATCGATCAAGAGACGTGTCGCCGGTCTGACCGGCAAACAATTACATTCAGTACGAACCTAATTTAAGTCGAAAAATTATGCACTCGCGACGTCCTGGAAAAATAACTTCGCCGATTGTGTCGCTAAGTTCAAGTTACGTAAAGCTGATTCCCTTGGGGTTGATCTTCGGGGCAGTGGGCTTGGGGATTTCGTTTGTCATGGCTGGTAGTAGCTATGAAGACGGCTTCAAGCGATTTAGTTTTTCCTACTTGGTGACTTTCTGTTCGCTGTTGTCAATGTCCGTGGGCTGTTTGTTCTTTGTGATTTCGCAGCATTTGACACGGGCAGGATGGAGTGTGACTGTCAGGCGAATCGCTGAAATTTTCGCGATGTGTACGTTACCGATGTTTTTGTTGTTCCTGCCGATTTTGATTCCGATGTTTATGGGTTCCGATAGCGTGTATCCATGGGTGAAACCGGGGTGGACTGACGGAAGTCCCAGTGACGCGTTTCAGTCGATGAAAGATACCTACTTGAACGTCAATTGGTTTGGGATTCGTGTCTTTGCTTACTTTGCCATTTGGGGAATCATGGCTTGGAGTTTCTTTGGAACTTCCTTGCGACAGGACTCGACAGGCGATCCTCAATTGTCTCGCAAGATGCAGCGTTCGGCGACATGGAAAATGATTCTCTTCGCAGCTACCCTCGTATTCGCCTCGTTTGATTTCGAAATGTCTTTGGCACCTCGCTGGTTTAGCACGATGTTTCCTGTTTATTTTTTCGCCGGCGGTGTAATGAGTGCGTTGGCGGTGATCAGTTTGACAGCGTTGCTGTTGCAGCGAACGGGACGGGTAACCGATGAGATCACGGTTGAGCATTATCATGATTTGGCGAAGCTGACGTTTGGGTTCGTCTTCTTTTGGGGCTATATCGCCTTCAGCCAGTTCATGTTGATATGGTACGCCAACCTTCCGGAAGAGACGTTTTGGTATGAATTTCGTATGGGTGATACCGCGTCAGGTGGCTGGAAGATGTGGTCATTGCTGTTGTTATTCGGGCATTTGTTCATTCCGTTTTTGGGTTTGATGGCACGGACAGTGCGACGCAGCAAGACCTATTTGGTTTTTGCCACTAGTTTCTTGCTGATCATGCATTGGGTCGATCATTTTTGGATCATCATGCCCCAGTTCAACGTTGATTCGGGATTGGCACATTTGCCGTTGTCGGACAGTGTGATGCCCTTTAATTGGTTGATTGATGTTCCCTGTGCTATCGGCATGGTGGGAATATTTGTTTCAATGTTTTGCGTCGTGGCGGCGGACCGTCCTTTAGTGCCCCTGCACGATCCACGTTTGGAAGAATCGTTGAATTACCGAAACGTTTAAATTCCTGATAACAACTAATGACCTCGAGTGGGTTGAAATAAAACAATGGCCGCGAAAATGGAAACAACACAACAAGACACAGAAACCCGTACTCGCCCCAGCTATGATGACGTCAACTCTGGCGCGATTTTTATGGTGGGAATTATCAGCGCGATCATCACCGTATTGATCATTGCGTTTGTGCAAGGTTTGGCCTATCACTGGACAAGAAGTTTCACGACGGCACAGAATGCCAAGTACAACTTGTCGTTGGTGCGTCCGCAAATCGAGCGGCAATTAAAGGAATTGGAAGGTTCGGACAAAACGATCTCGATCGAAGCGGCGATGAAGAAAGTATTGGAGACCTACGGTAAGTAGAACGGTCAATTAGCATCGGCGCGAAGCCCTTTGGCGAGTTTATCCCGCAAACGGGTAAGCGGGTGCAGTGAGACGCGGTCGAGTGCACTGGCAGGCAGGTGGGGAGTTACGTCCGAGAATGAGGCCGAAAGATGCCAGCATTTGAAACGTTCATATCCGTGGGGTTTCGGAGGATTTCTCAGGGAAATGTTGGAAAAGACCGGCTCCATCAGGTCGGATGGTGCCAAATGGTCGCGGAGGCGTTGCTTCGCAGTGAGGATTGCAGAATATTAGAAGAAAGCGAATCCCCACTCAAACAATAAAAGTCCCATGACAAAACTAAATCAAACAATTTATGATTGCCCTCAATTTGACCACGGCCGTAGTTGGTGGTTGGGTTTCGTTGTTTGTTTATTGTTTGTCATGCCGTCGGTCGTGAGTGCTCAATTGGCGAACAAAATTCCCGTTGAGGAAGAGGGGACGGGTGTTGAAGAGCGGTTAGGGGACTTCATTGACTTGGATATTCCCTTCCACGATGAAATGAATGACTTCGTGAAGATTGGCAAGTTTTTTGATGGCAAACGGCCGGTGATTTTGTCGTTCAACTATTCCAATTGTCCCAAGTTATGCAGTGTGCAGTTGGAGAAGATGGCCGAGGCGTTAGCCCGGATTGATTTGTTTGTGGACCGAGATTTCCATGTGGTTTCGGTGAGCATCGATCCCAATGAGCAGGCGAGTCGGTCACGGGAGTTCAAGGAGAGGTTCACCCTGGTTTATGGCATGCCTGAATATGATGAAGGCTGGCACTTTTTGACGGGTGCGGAGACAGACATCAAAGCCTTGGCTAGCCAATGTGGTGTGACATACAAATATATTCCTGAGCAAAAGTTATTTTCGCATCCACCGGTGTTTTTGTTATTGTCCCCCGATGGGAAAATTGTACGTTACATATTTGGTTTGGATTACGAACCGATCACAGTGAAGCGAGCTTTGGTGGAAGCGGCAGACGGCAAGATCGGATCGACGATCAACCGCCTTACGTTTTTAACCGGATGTTACTTGTACAACGATTCGACAGGTAAATATACGATGCAGGCCATGGCGATCATGCGGATCGGTGGTTTATTGACCATATTGGGTTTGAGTATTGGTCTGATGCCCTATTGGTTTTTGAGGCGTTACTCTCGAAAGCAAGAGGCCTCGAAGGCCTTGCTGGCTGAGGGTGATGGGAATGCTGAGTCAAGAAACGTTTAATCATCAGAGAATTAGATTCAAATGATTCCAGAACTAAATTTATTGTTAGCACAATCGAACATTCGGATTCCCAAGGGGTCCGATGAGCATGCGGCGGAAGCGGCCTATTGGTTTCCGGTGCAGGCCTCGGAATTCGCGCCGGCTGTGGACAATTTGTTCATGGCAATTTTTTGGGTGTCGACGTTATTCTTCGCTGTGATTGTCGGGCTCATGTGTTACTTCGTGATCAAGTATCGCCGTCAACCGGGCGTAAAGCCTCAGCCGAGTTCATCGCACAATACCACGATCGAGATTTTGTGGTCGGTGTTGCCAAGTATCATTTTGGTGTGGTTCTTCTATGAGGGGGCTCGGTCTTACTTCGAAATGCGAGTGATCCCTGAGACGGCCGAAGAGATTCGGGTCACGGCGGCTCAATTCAGCTGGACGTTTACCTATCCCGATGGAGATATCTCTAGCGAATTACATTTGGTTCGTGATCGACCGGTGAAATTGGTCATGGAATCGCCCGATGTTCTGCACAGTTTCTACATTGCAGCCTTTCGGCAAAAAATGGACATTGTCCCCGGTCGCTATTCGTATTTGTATCTGATGCCCACGATGTTGGGTGAGTTTCGGTTGTCGTGTACCGAGTACTGCGGTGACAATCACTCGCAGATGCGAACTGTCTGCGTAGTGCATATAAGCGATGAGGACCGCAAGAAGACAACCGAATGGAAGCGAGCGGAACACTCACCTTGGATCAACGGCCAGCGGTTATACAAAATTCACTGTGCTGGTTGTCACAACATCAATGGTGTTGCTGGCACGGGCCCAGCTCTTAACCTAACCTGGGGTGCGACTCAGAACTTCACTGATGGAACCTCCGTGGTCGTCGACAATAATTATATTCAAGAGTCGATTTTGGAGCCCGATGCCAAGGTGGTTGCCGGTTATGGTCCGATTTCCAAAATGCAATCCTTTAAGGGCAAGTTGTCTGTTGAAAAGGACATCAACGACTTGATCGAATTTATCAAGTTG
>JBGSIY010000623.1:0-3786 GCA_041742275.1 Pirellulaceae bacterium
GGAATTGACACCCAAGGGCATCTAGTCTTCGTTGTCTGTTTCGATGCCGTCGGAAGCAATTTCTTCTGCTTGTTGATAATACTCTTCAGCAGTCGCGACGGCTTCTCCATCTTGGCAAACTGCTCCGTCTTCGTACGTCGCGTTCTCGCCGTAATCGTAACACGTGCCGTCCGTTGATTCACAGCCGCAATAAGAACCAGCCATCGCATAGGTTGCGGTCGCCCAAGCAGTCGTTGCGACAGCCCAGCGTCCTGGCCACCAAGCACCGGGATAGCCAGCAACATAGCCCGGACCAAACGCATTCCATCGGGTGTGGTTGCCATTGACGGCCTCCCACGACTGCCCGCCAACGAATTGTCCGGTGACAAACGAACCACCATGGCCAGCAGAATCTACGTTTCCAGCCGGGCCTCTTACAGCCGCAGCCGAACCGATTTGGCCGGTCCCATCTCCGTATCCGTATCCCGCCCTTCCGGCAACCGAAGTGTATCCATATTGATTTTGCGCGGCAGTGACAGAACCGCCTTGGCGATAGCCAGACGAATCAGCATATCCTCCACGCACAATAACCGCCTGGTTGCCTTGTCCATCAGACGCTCCTGTAATCGCGGATGAGCGAATTGGCACAGATGGCGTGCTTCCAAATGCCGCACGGTTTACTTCACAAATAAGCCAAACGTCGATCGACAAAAATGAGTCGTTTCGTATTGCTTGCAAAACGAGTCCGCCGGTACTGTTTGACGAATTCTTCTTCATTTTTTGGAAACGGCAATCGCTCGACACATGCCTTTAAAGCGATCCCCCCTATGCCGATCTACTCGCCGATGGTGGGTTAAATATCGAGGATCAGTTTACCAATCCCACGGTCAACGAGGATGGCACCAGTGGTTCGGTTGAGGAACCACTTTGAGAATGGGAGATCGGTGCAACACTCGGCTCGCTACAGATGGAGACTCGAACTTGCTTATCTCTTCGAACCTGAGTATTGTTTTTCTAGCAAGGCGGTGTGTCGCGTTCTACAATCGTAATTTTCGGCATTTCTCCAGCAACTTGGCTGGCCCAAATCACAATGATATGGCCCTGAAAATTCCCTAGTGTCACTGGTCGAGGTATCGACACCGATTTGCCTATTCCGTCCAGCGTTAAAGTTTGGTTTCCCCAAGCGGTAGTCGAATAAATCGCATCAACGCGACAAGGGACAGAACTAAAGCAGCGATCACAAGTAAACTCGTCAGCGATGGCTTGGGAAAAAAATGATCCATAAACGACGTGATCGTCAAAATGAGGGTGGCTACCTGATTCACCCCTACCATGCCACCATCGGCGAAGATGACCGCGCGACCTGTTGCACCGACCCGAAGAGGTTGATCTTCGATATCGTCCCTCAAATCGATGATAACCTGAAAACCCTGAGACATTTCCGGGGTATCCGTCTGCCTCATCACAGTGGGTTGTGGATCGGAGAGCGTGCCGCTGGGAACCCCTTGGCCCGAGATGACACCCCTGCCGATGAACTGCACCTTGCCTTCGCGAAATCCGAGCGGGTATCCGCGCAATGCAACAGTGGCGTTGTCGCCCGGTTTGACCCGCGACAACCAGTTTTCGGGCAGAGGTACTACCAGTCGCCAAGACGAGTTGTTGATGATCGTCGCTACGGGCTTAGCCGGGCTGGCATAGGTTCCTGGAGTAAGTTGAAAGTTCGAAGCGACACCATCGCAAGGGGCCCGCACGAGGGTTTGTTCCAATTCAAAGAGGGCCTGCTTCAGCGCTTCTTCCGCTTGGACGGTTGTTGCCAGTCGGCCTTGAAGGACGGGAGCTGTCTCTTGTGCTTCCTGCAAATACGCTTGAAAACGGGCAAGCTCGACGGTCGATTTCTGCAGTTTCTCATTCTTCGGATCGTCCGCACCCTCGGAATTATTCTGTATCGCTTGGTCTAGCTTGACTTGTTGTGCGCTCACAGCCTGTTGCAGAGCTTGTACAGGATCCACGACCGCGATCATTTTGACGCGTTGGGCGGCTGCCTCTCGGAGGGCGGCTTCGGCCGAGGAAATTTGAACAGCCGACGACTCCACTCCGAGTTTTGCCCGATTCTCTCTCTGTCGCGATTCCACGAGCTCCGCCTGCTGAACCGCCAAATTTCGTAGACTGCTTTCGTATTCTTCTTTTGAAACGGCGTTTGCGGCAACCAAATCCGCCATTCGATTCATTTCTGCCTGAGCGAATTCAACTTGAGCTGTGATTTTGGCCACCGAGGCCGATGCTGCCAACACATCGGCTTCGGAGATTGCTTGATTCCTGTGTGCCAATTCCAGGTTAGCTTCGGCCCGGTTGACCGACTCATCGGCCGCGTACACATTGGCCAGCATCCCAAAAGCTTGCTCCTTAGCCTCGATCAATTTAGCGCGGGCTTGGTCAACGCGAAACTGAAACGGAGCGGGATCGATACGAAATAAAGGATCGCCAGCCTTAACCTCGACGTTGTCACCCACCAATACTTCATTGACCACGCCGGCAACTTGCGAGGAGACTTGGACGACGGGCGCCTGCACATAGGCATTTTGCGAAATGGGCGCGTACAACCCCAAGGCATACCACAGAAATATTAATGCGACCACCGGCGGCAGTGGCAAAACAATCTTCCAAAACCGGGTCAATGGAATCCACTTGAAGTGGTAAAAGACCAAGTACACGGGCAACACGTAAAACAACAATATTAAAATCAACATAGTTCACCTGTTAGATTGTGGATAACGCAGTATGTTGGCGTGTCGTTGAAGCGATATTCGTTCGGGACGCACGCCGCACTTTTCTTTCAGGCCAGATTGATGCTGATGAAGAAAAGTTCATTTAAAGTTTAAGTATGCCTGTTTTTGTCGTCTTCATTGCAAATTCTCGGAGCCAAAACCGTCGGCTTCCATTTAGAAGACTTTTCTCGCAGGGCGACTCGGCCTCCTCGAAAAACCAGTGAAAAGCGTTCGTTACGGACACTATCGCCTCAGTGAGCCGATTCGACCGCTGTATCCAAAATCCGAATCGTTTCACCCCTGTTTGCCACAATCCGGTAACTCCCAGTCACCGACTCAAAGTCGAACAAAAATCTACGAGGGACGGGATTGGCGGATCGCGGGGAACCCGGATCATTATCAATAACAATTTTTCTGTGTCCAGACTCTATCTCCCGCGACAATCACGAAAATATTTGGCCGATAGCCGGTCGCTCAGACGACAAGTTTTCACCCGAATTCTCGAACTTTTAAAAAACTCAATCTTTTTCGGCAGTGGGCTGAAACAGGTGGGGTTTTGCTCGTAAGTGGATGCAAGATGACCACTCAGGCTTTAACCAGGAGATTCTCATGGGACGTTCCATCTTTTCTATTGCCACATTTAACATTTTTGTGGTGAGCACGCTTGTGGCCAGTGCTCAGGTTCCGGATCGCGTCAGCGATTTAATTCAGCAGGCGCGGGGCCTGGCGAAAACGGCACAGGATTCGGCAGGTAACCATTCAGGCACTTTTCGAAATCCGTTTTCAAGTGACAACGCTGCTCGATCAGGAGTGGACGCCCCAAGTTCCACTGCGAGGATACGTCCTGGTGTAGATATTTCCGATTCCGCCATCAGCATTGACGCGGGTGGCCAAAGTATCACCATTCCTCGAACCGGCGTCAATCCTGTTCATCCAAACAGCCACGGTATAGGTCACAACCACTTGGCAAATCCCTCGCATGCTTCTGGCGGCGTGACGATCAATGGCCAACCGGTGGGAGGTTGTCTACTCAACAATGGCG
>JBGSIY010000624.1:0-9688 GCA_041742275.1 Pirellulaceae bacterium
GAGCCTGCCGAACAATGGAACCGAATGATTGCCAACAATGAAATTCATCCCGCTTGGAAGTATACGGCGGGAACTTTGCAGCATCTTGAGTACTGTTTGCTGCCGGGGCGGATCTTTCATCGCGACCGCTATAACGCTTTCACTAAAACACTTTCGATCGACTCGATCGAGCCGGAGCAAGCCCTGTATGCGTCGGCGACCGCGAAGTATTTACGATCTAGAAAAAACACCGGTAGGTATGCTGCGGCCTGTTACCTGCCGCTGGTTCCCCTGCATCGCGACTACCACGTGGCGAACGAAGTTCTCTCCTACGCGAGATACAAAGGTGATTGGGAGCTCGAAAAAGAACTCTACCCGCAAATCTATGGCAGCTTCGGTTGCGATCTGGTGTCTCAAGCCACGTCGATCATCCCGGCATTTGCCTACTTGCCTTTCTTTGTGAAACCGGCACTCAGGCTAGGGGGTCGTCTCGGCGGCATCGCCACTAGTGCTTGGGCTATCAAACAGCGCGAACAGCAACGCGAACAGGAACCCGGAACCCCAACGCCACTTTTCGAAGGTCCCCCTGTCGGTCAATAAAGAGGTCATGACGGGATTTCTCCACCAGCCCCCTCACAACATCCTCAGCACCCGCGGCATTGGGCCCCACAACCGGCCACTGCCAGAGTAACTGCTGTTACAGGCAGCGGAAGGGGATAAAGTTCTTCCTCCGACCGAATGAAAAAAGCCAACATGATAGGATTTTTTGGTTTAAAATAGAGTGTGGGTTTGTGCAGACAACGGCGTCTCCAGGCTGCGACACGTTGCGTTTTCGCTAGGCTGACCGCGGTTCTTGTCACAAACACCAACCCCGAATCTCATTTCCGTCATGGAATTAGGCGGGGGTCGCAACATGTTTTTTGTCCCACACTCAAAATGGTAACGCTATGATTTCTTGGATCAGAAACCGACTCAATCAGTCGCACCACGACGCATCATCTCAGCTGTACCCCAGTGCATTGCTGACGGTTCTGGGACTCTCTCTGCTGTTCAGCTCCAGTTCACTGAACGCGTCCCCAACCCGAATTGGCACCTCGATCACCCAAGAAGAACAAGCCGAAGAGGCCGATCCTCCCGTCGACGATACCCCCCCGGTAGTTGCAGAACAACAAGACCCCGCTCCCGAATCCTTGACGGCCGATGCAACTCCAATCACACCCTTGGGAAAAAACGATGTCCCTTGGCTACAAGACTTTCGCTGGCGAGCAATCGGCCCCACGGCAACCGGTGGCCGAGTGGTCGACATTGCGGTGGACCCCACCAACGAACATCACATCTTGGTGGCCAGCGCGGCCGGCGGCCTGTGGGAGACACAAAACAATGGAACCACATGGAATTGCATTTTCGAAAATGAAGGCTCGATCTCCTTGGGGGACATTGCTTTTGACCCCGCCAACCCTGAGACCATCTGGGTCGGAACCGGCGAGGCAAACAATCAACGCAGCTCTCTAGCCGGTGATGGAATCTATAAATCAACGGATGGTGGCAAAAGCTGGAAACATATGGGCCTGCGAAATTCCCAACATATCGGCCGCATCGTGGTTGATCCGCAAAACTCAAATATTGTTTACGTCGCTGTTGCCGGCAGTCTTTATTCAGAAAACGAAGAAAGAGGATTGTTCAAAACGAGTGATGGCGGTGAAACCTGGGTCAACGTCTTGAACGCCGGTTCTCGAATCGGGGTGATTGACGTGATTGTTCATCCCACCGACAGTCAGATTGTTTTGGCCGCAACCTACGAACGACTGCGCAGGGCCTGGAATTTGGACGAGGCGGGACCGGGTTCGGCTATCCATCGCTCCGCCGACGGCGGGCAAACCTGGACTCGGTTGAGTGGCAATCTTCCCGAAGGCTTGATCGGCCGCATCGGCTTGGCCTTCTGCCAGAACGAGCCCGACACCATGTATGCAACCGTTTCCAATTTGAACCCGCGAGTTGTTGTCGCTCGTGCTGAACGGTCACGTGGTGAGCCGACTAATGACGATGACAACGCGGCCCCTCGCGAACGCCGCCGCGGCAACACGGAACGCCGTGAACGAGATCAAGATGATGATGCTGAAGATGCCAACAACACCGATTCCGACAACAACGACGCCGAGGCGGCTGCCGCTGCCGATCCACAAGGCGACGCAACTGCCGAGGCCGCTGTGGCCGGCACCGATCAAGTCGAAACGATCGACTCTCGTTTTGGTTTCGTTTTGAAACTCAAGGAAAATCGCTGGATTGTTTCCGGCGCCACGAACAATTCTGCCGCGGGCCGAGCCGGAATTCGCAACAACGACCAATTAGTCTCTGTCGGAGGCATCTCTGACTGGGAGCCCGCTGCGTTGCAAACTTTTTTGCAAAACGTGTTGCCCGGTGATCAAATTCAATGGGTGATGTTACGCGGTACGGAAGAGCGGGTCAGCAATTTGACTCTGCCCCGTTCGGCGGGCCCTCAAGTCGTCGGTGGCGAAATCTATCGCAGTGACGACGCCGGTCTGACTTGGAAAAAAACCAATCGACAACCCGTCGGCGGTGCCCCCCCTTACTATTATGGACAAATTGCCGTCGATCCTAACGACGCCGATCGCCTGTATGTCCTCAGCGTTCCCGTCAACGTTTCCTCCGATGGCGGCAAGACCTTCAATGCCAACGGCGCTCGCAGCGTCCATGTCGATCATCACGCGATTTGGATCAACCCAAAAAATTCCAATCACGTCATGTTGGGCAACGATGGCGGATTCCACATCAGTTACGACCGCTGCGAAACGTGGGACTATGTTTTCAATATCCCCATGGCCCAGTTCTACGCGATTACCGCAGACCAACAATACCCCTATCACATCTACGGCGGTCTGCAGGACAACGGTTCCTGGGGAGGACCTTCCGAAGGAGCTGGAGGCGTGTCGCGCGATCAATGGTATCGCGTGGGTGGCGGGGACGGTTTTTATGTTCAGGTCGATCCTAGTGATCACAATATCATTTACGGGGAGTCCCAGTTTGGTGCCATCTTTCGTTGGAATCGAGCAACCGATCAACGGAAATCCATTCGTCCGCCTCAATCAGAAGCTAATTCGACGGATGGAGCACGTGATCGCTACAACTGGAACTCACCCATTTTGATCTCACAACACAACCCGCATACAATTTACTTCGGCGGCAATAAGTTGTTTATGTCCTACAACCAAGGCGACGAGTGGCTGACGATCAGCCCCGATTTGACGACCGCGGACCCCAGCAAACTGGTGGGCAATGTCCCCCATTGCACGATCACCACGATCGCCGAATCGCCGCTGGACCCCAACTGTCTGATGGTGGGCACCGATGATGGCAAAGTCCATATCACCACTGATCGCGGCCAAAATTGGAATGATGTCTCCAGCGGATTCCCTATGAAGCCTAGCTCTTGGTGGTGCAGTCGCGTAGCCCTTTCCCATGCCGATCGAGCGACTGCCTATGTTTCCTTTACAGGCTATCGCGAAGATGACTTCCGGGCGTTTGTATTCAAGACCACGGACGCTGGGAAGTCATGGATATCGATCAGCTCCAACCTCCCCGCCGAGTCTGTGAATGTGATCAAACAAGATCCCCGTCACCCGCAAACGTTGTATGTGGGGACCGATCTCGGTTGCTATGTTTCCATCAATGA
This sequence comes from Pirellulaceae bacterium, assembly GCA_041742275.1. Classification (GTDB taxonomy): domain Bacteria; phylum Planctomycetota; class Planctomycetia; order Pirellulales; family Pirellulaceae; genus BJ22. The sequence continues at coordinate 3,671 of JBGSIY010000624.1, forward strand.
AGGACAAAGTTGGCGGGCCATCGAAGGCCTTCCCAAACAATCGGTCCAAGATCTGTTGGTGCACCCGCGAGAACGCGACTTGATTATCGGCACTCATGGACGCGGGATTTTTATTCTCGATGACATTACGCCCTTGCAAGAAACCTCAACGAAGATCGACAACCAACCCGCCCATCTGTTTTCGATCCGCGACTGGGTTATAGCCCCGTTACCCGGAGGAGGCTCATTTGCTGGCGACCGAAAAGTGACGGCGCCCAATTCCGATACCGGGGCCGTTATCTGGTATCAAATCAATCCTGCCGCCAACGGTCTCCCTGTCACACTGGTGATTCAAGACATGGAGGGCAAAGAAGTGGCCAAACTCAACAGCCCAGATGATATCGGTTGGCATCGGGTTCTATTTCCCGCCAGCGATCGCGGAGCAGGCCCCTTTGGCGGTGGACGGCGCCGGGGCGGAGGAACGGCTGCGACACCTCCAGGCTTCTATCGGGCTGTCCTTACAGTAGGCGAAGAAACGTACCAACAGCCGTTTCAAATTCGTCGACTCAATCAATAAAGTCGGTTTGACTATCAACTTGCCAGTCAATTCTCCTCGTGGACAACGCCAGCGTTGCTCCACGAGGAGGTGGACTTGCAACCTCGCCCGATCCAAACACGGCATCTTCAGCCATTACGACGGCCCCTGAAGCATCATCCGGATGCTTATCGTCGCCATTCGCTCGCGGTAGCAGCGTTTTTTTTGTTCGTCAGCGCAGCAATAGAGCCGATCTGTTACTGTCCGATTTGTGGTCGCATAATCTAGCTGTTTTAGGCTGATTGATTGCCGTATTTTAAACTATTCCACTCATCGATAATTCATCCAGCCGAATCGGATCACGGAACGTTCTCCAAAATCCTCAACAACTCAGTCACCATCGCGCCAACAACCCCAAATTCTCGACAGTCATCATTCGGCCAAAAATGCGACCATAATTTGGCCCGTGACTCCTGACTTCTAGTCAAGCAAAGGAAATCCCTGTTTCAAGGTTATAGTCAAATACATGTTCTTTCACGTTCTACTTGACAACAACTGATCTTTACCAAAACCGAAAACCAAGTCTGACCCCAGCATGCTCATTTAGTTCGTTCCCACCAACAGTTAAGCGATTAGGCTTCGACCAATACGTCTCTTGGCGATTTCGATGAGTCCTCATTCAGAGCGTTTACCAAATCCAAAACGATGAACAATACCTTTTCTATAGAGCATACCTGAACCCGTTTGTCCGCCTCGCCAAATGGCTTCGCTATTTGTTCTCCGGGTCCGCCTCCGGCGACTTGACAGACGGACTGAGCGCCAAGCGGAAGCCGCAGTCGTTCGCACGGGCCGTCGGTTCGGCCGTACGGCGGTATACCGTTCGACCATAAGCGGCGGCATCGAGGCCCGAACTTCCGCCACGAAGCACGCGGCCCAGGCCCCCATCGGAAACCACTGGATCCACAACCGACTTTTCCGGATAGGGAAGATACCAATCATGCGTCCACTCATTTACGTTTCCGTGCATGTCAAATAAACCGCGAACGCTCGGCCGAAGTTCTCGTGGCGGACGAATAATCGCTTGAAACCAGCCAAAACGACCGAGTAGGCCTGCGTCGCTGCCAAAGCAATAGGCAGTCCTCACTCCGCTTCGATTAGCGACTTCCCACTCTGATTCCGTCGGTAGACGAAAGCCTGGTTTACCTGATTGCAATGGCCAATCTCGAGGAGCCCAGTTCGCCAGTGGGCTCGGCTCCCGAGGATACTCTTCTTTGCCCAAAGATTCAGGATCTGGGTATGACTGATCGGACTCCATTATCCCTGACTGCTGACCAAGCCAACGACAAAATGAAACGGAATTGTACCAGTCCACGAAGATGCCCGCATCCGATGGGTTTAACGCATATTGTTTTAAATTCTTTGCGTAATCCGAGTCGTATGCGATTAGCTCCTCCATCGTTATCTCTCGGTCCAACAGTGCAAATGGACGTGTCAATTTCACACTGTGACGAGCTTCCTGATTCTCTCGTAAACTTCGATAAGGTTCATCGCTGACGGAGCCAATCACTGACTCTCCCGCCGGAAACACGATGAAAGTGTAGTAAAAGGTCTTTTGTTGCAACGGCTCCATTTTAGCGTCTTCCGTTTCTGCGTTTTTTGTTCCATCGTTCTCAGCAGGTGGTACGGTTTTCAATTCCTTGTCTCCCTTTTCTACAGCCGACGGTTCCTTTGGCTTAGGTAGCACTGTCGGCGTCACCGTGATGGCTAGAGTGAACCACTCGCGATCGGTGGAATAGGGAACTGCAGTTTGGTCGACTTCTCGTACCACTTCCGCTTGGCCCCACTGGCGTAGCAGCCAACCCGCGGCGCCATGCACGCCCGAACTGGGATCATTGCGGTATGAGTCGGCTAATTGCTTTAGAATCGCCTCACGTCGCGATTCGGGAATCTCGCTGAGCGAATATTCACCAAGTGCCAAAAGCAGAGCATACCGCGTGTTGCGGGGATGACGATCAATTGGCGATTCGCTCACAATGCGCAGACAGTCCAGCAGTTCTTCCACACGCACGCCACGGTCGCGGCAACGGAAAATGAACTGTGTGAGCGCTTCCGGGTCATCGGTCATGTCAAACACCGGTAACACCTTTTCCCGCTCACCTAATCGCAGCAGCGTCACCGCCGAGTTGGCACGTCGTTGGCCATACGAAATGCGTTCCACCGAACCCAGTTCTGACGGTGGCAATGTCGCGGCGATCTTACCGAGATCCTCCACCGTCGAACGTGCGGGAGTGGCCGCTACCAGTGGATAGAGGACCGCATACTGTTCTGGATTAGATACCAACAGCAACTGCGACAACTTCGCGATATCGCTGGCGGCGAAATCAGCGAATGCATTGGCGGCACTCAGCCGCTGAGCGTCGGTACTCTTGGCATCACCGAAGATCGTTTCGAGAGCCGGAAGCAGTTTCATCCTGATGGGTCGCAGAAGCTCACGCAGTAGTGGTTGGAATTCCGAATTTTCCAAGAGCAATTTCCCGGCCACAAACTGAAGGTCCGTATCTGTCCACGATGCCGACTCGGATTCGAGAACGAAATCTGTCAGCGCCATGGCTGCACGGAAGCGGCGATTGGCATCGACTTTGTTGTCCCGCAAAATGGCTCGCAAGCGTTCGGTCAGGTCCCCTGCGTACGGTCGAAGTTGCTCTCGAATTGGACCGATGTAAATGACCTTACTGGTGAGCAATTCCTCCAGCAATGGTTCCACGAGTGACGCATCACGGGCGACCATAGCGAGGCGCGCATGCAACAGTGAACGCCTTTCGTCGACTGTCGTTGCATCCATCGAAATTATACGAGAAAGCACAGCTGAAGCGACTGGTTGGTTGCTTTCAAGTTCTCTGGCAATCACCGGCACTTGTGCTGGCTCAGCACGCAAAAGAGTTCCTATTAATCCCTCGATGCGGGTGGCTTCTTGCTGAAGATGCACTTGCCCTCGAGCGACAATCCCCAGGAGCACGATTGCCATCAAAAACGCTACGACCACTCCAGATCGTAAAGAGTAGAGCCTTGTCGCGCGACGCATCATTCCCTGTTGCGGACCTGACCATAGTTTGCTACTCGTCAGTGTACCAATACTAAACCACTCCGTTAACGAAGGCAAATAGCGATTCTCCGGCATCGCGTTCCATAACGACGACCGCTCAGCGAGTTTCAACTCAGCCCTGCCTCGGCGCGTCTCGCGTTGTTTGCGAGTTAGCCATTCGCGAAGCGAAGGAATGAGGTAATCATGCGTCAGTTGGAAATACTTTTGTCTCGCTTGGGTTTTCGTTCGAGGATCATTGTCCGGGTCCTTGCCTTCCGGGTCGGTCGGCGTGATGAGCCGGATTTCACTATCCAGAATTCGGAGCAGATCATCGAAGTCTTTAGGACGATTGGCGTAACCGGATACTGCCAACAGTTCGTCGTGGGATTTTATTTTGCCCTTGATATACGTGCCGGAATTGGGGAGTAGATCCCGGAGCACGGCCCGCGCGGCACTTTGATGCAGTCGATGCTTGGGATGTGCAGTCTGCGCACTGAACGTCTCCTCCAAGAACGTGACGCCGACTCCTTTCGTCCCGCCGACTTCTTTCAGGACAGCAGGTGACCACTCTTTGCCTTTCATCATTTCGGCGAAAAGGGCCAGACGCACGCAGATGACTTTTCCATATTCACTCAGGCCCGCGACAGATTGTTTCAGAAAGTCCTTTTGTTCTCTCGTTGAGTCGCTGATGTTCTCGGGAAGCCTTCCGAATGCTCGCCCGAACGCTCCCAACACTTTCCGGGCATGATCGAGATCAAATAAGTCAGCCAATGCCGTATTCTGGCCTTGAAGTAACTCAACCTCCAAAGCGCCCATGAACCTGGTTGCAGCCAGCCAGAAGTCATCTCGTACCATGACAATGCACTGCACCCGACCTCCATCGCATTGCCGTAGTGCCTGCACCAATTCGGTGTTTTCCTCTTCCTTGTTAGCGTGCAGCCATTGCTCGAACTGGTCCAATACGATGAGTACTTTCTTACCTACCGGAATTCCCTGTCCTCGCCTCAAATCTGCCAGCCTCTCCTTAAGCGTCAGGCTGTCTTCCAGTCCCGAGCAGCGTTTCCGCAGACCATGTAGCAGACGGGCTTCCGTTTCCTCCGGTGTGGCTTCGATATAAACATAGATCACCTCGTCTGAAAGTCGTGGCAACAGACCTGCTTTGACCAACGACGACTTGCCGCATCCGGATGGTCCGTAGATCAGACCCACCTTGAACGTGTTGTCGGGATCGGTTTCTTCAATGCGAGTCTTCCAGAACCGCAGGCTATCGGGCAAGCCCTCTCGATCTCTTGGTCCTGGCAGCAGTTCCAGGAAGAAATCGGCATCGTGGGCGTCAAACGAACGCAGTCCTTTTGGCACAATCTTGATCGGCAGGTTGTCGAAAGAGCCTGTTCCCGACGAATCCGAGGATCCGGCAGTTGAACCCACCGACGTTGAAGCATTGTGAAAGGCATGGGTTTCCGAGGCGACCGAGGAGATTCCGCCCGGCGATGCGCCACTCTGGATCACTGTCTGCTCAGCCAGGAAGTGTCGCAGGTCTTCGGCCATGTCGTGTGCTGTTGAATACCGATCATTGGCTCGCTTCGCCATCGCCTTGTGGCAAATACGTTCCAGTTCCTTCGGCAACTTTTCGTCATATTGCCGCAGTGGCCGTGCTTCGTAACTGGTCACTTGCTCCATGAGTTCCGCCTGCGTGTCTCCTCGGAACGGCTTGCGACCGGCCAGCAATTCATAGAACACGATACCGAGACTAAATATATCGCTGCGCCCGTCCACTCGATGCCCTTCACCGCGAGCCTGTTCAGGTGACATGTAGGCGGGCGTCCCAGCGTACTTCGGTCCCTTGCCGATGCTCTCTTCCCGCAGCGCGAGTCCAAAATCGACAACGTACGGTTTGTTGTCTTCGCCCATCAGAATGTTGCCAGGCTTCACGTCGCGATGCACGAGTCCTTGCGTGTGAGCGTAGTGCAGAGCCTCTGCAACGGTGGCCACAATTTCGGCGGCATCTCTGCACTTGAGACGGCGCTGCTTGATCTTGGTGGCAAGGTCGGTTCCAGGGATGTACCTAGAAACGATATAGCAAGGGCAATTCTCCATGCTGCCGACATCATGCACCGGGACGATACCTGGGTGATCGAGATTGGCGACCGTGCGTGCTTCGGCCAGATAGGCTTCGGCGTCTTCCGGTTTGGCAATCAGTTTCCCGTGAGGTACTTTCACAGCCACGCGACGATTCAGCTGCTCGTCATGTGCCAGATAGACGATGCCAAAGCCCCCTTGGCCAAGCACTTTCTCGATCCGATAACGACCGATCCGCTGAGGAATCGTTCGTTTGGCGAGACTCTCAAATACAGCGGCTATCAGGCTCTGCTGTTGGGGGAATCGCTGAAGATATTCGTCAGGCTGGGGGCTTTCGCTTTGC
>JBGSIY010000625.1:0-3375 GCA_041742275.1 Pirellulaceae bacterium
TCGCCACACAAAGTGACTGTGAAAACAAAAGATGGCAAGGAGCAGGATATCGTTGCCAAAGTCATTGTCGATGCCTCGGGGCAACAGGCGTTGATTGCCAATCGGTTGGGTCTGAAGATTCACTACACGGACCTGAAAAAATCAGCCATCTGGGCATATTTCGAAAACGCGGCAAGGAATGGGGGAAGCAATCCCGAGGTCACCTGCATCTTGCACACCAACACCAAAGACGCTTGGTTTTGGTATATCCCGTTGTCCGATGGCACCGTCAGTGTTGGCCTGGTCGGAGACAATGACTTTCTGTTGAAGCGGGCGGGGAGCCCCGAGCAGACGTTTCAAGAAGAACTAAACAATTGCCCCGGAGTAAAGCGTCGGCTGATGAGTGCTCACTGCACAAGTCGCTATCATGTGGCCAAAGAGTTTTCTTATCAGGTCAAGCAGCAGGTAGGTCCCGGCTGGGTTCTCGTTGGCGATGCCGGCGGTTTCATCGATCCGATATACAGCTCCGGCGTTTTCTTGGCTCTGAAGTCAGGCGTGATGGCGGGCGAGGCCATTTGCAACGCGCTAGCTGCGAATGACTTGTCGGAAAAACGTCTCGGGGCTTGGACTGGACAGTACCAATCCGGCGTAAAATGGATTTTGAAACTGGTACGGGCTTTCTATTCCAAACCGTTTAGTTTCGGCGATTTCATCCGCGAGTACCCGATGCACCGCCAAAACCTCACCGACTTGTTGGTGGGCAAGGTGTTTGAAGGGAATCCGGGAAAAATTTTTGAAGATATGGACCCCTGGATCGCCAAGATAGAAGAGCAAGCGGAACTTTCGATGCGATAGGGGGCGTGGGAAAGTCCAGTAAAATTCGCCAGAACGCCTGGGCCCAGAACTTTTGGGCTCAGCGTGGTCGGCTTCGCAAGCATTCCTCCAGCAGGCTTTCCAGCAGGCTCTGCGGCAGGCGAAGTGAAATGCGCGAAAATTCTCGCGTGAGCAAAGGGACGCTCGCGAGTCCCCATACGCTGAAAAAAAATGCCGCCAATTGTCTATCAACGTCCGATCGCCCGTCCCAGATGCTCAAAAATAATAGTTGCTGTGTTGTTCAGATTGTCGGCCGTGGGAATGATCATTGATGGATTGGGTCGAAAGGGACCCCGCATAAAATCGGCGGGAACGGGCTCAACCTGGACGCTTTGCCTTTCAAACAACTTTAGCGCCCGTTTCAAATGCCAGGCAGAAGTGATGAGCCCGATTCTTGCCGGACGGTGTTCCTCATCGCGTTGATCCAGCCATTTTTTTATCGCTACGCTTTCCTCATGCGTATTGTCGCCTCGCAACATGACGATTTGGTCTTCGGGAATGTTGAGTTGGATCAAGATCTGACGGGCTTCTTCGCAGGGATGTTGATCTCGTTCCGCCGCTGAAAATGTTGCGGTCCCCGAGGTGATGATCTGTTGCGTCTGCCCCGCATGGTACAACTTGGCGGCCATCGCAATACGTTCGCCGGCTCGAGTCAGTTGCGGTAAGCCATTGGGTTTATCTTCACTGCCACCGCCAAGAACGATCACCGCATCATAGGGGGGGACTTGGAAGGGATCGAGTTCGAAGAAGTCGCGTTCGATCGAATGGACCAGAGCTCGAACCACGAAATAATTCCCGCCGATGGTGAGTGTCAAGACGGCAATGAGCCCGCAGAAGAACAACGCACCTTGCCGATAAATGGCGGCAAAATAAATTTGCAAAAGCAAAAATAACCAGACGATTCCGATGGGGGTCACCAGTTCTTTCAGCGACTTCTCCAGCATCGTACGTCCGGCCACGCTCCAAACACCGCCCAGGATCAAGGCGAACAAAACGGCGAGGAAGCAGAGGTGAATCCAAAGCACGGGGCCATCGACCCGCTTGCGAATTGGGCGGTTGCTATAGTTGTCGTCGTATTCGTCTTCCCACGACTTGCGTTTCCAGAACATAGAATTCACATCTCTTGGAATAAAAAGTTGAGGTTGGGGCTGGCCATCTACCAGTCTAACGAGTTGTTCTCATGAATAAGAGCCGGAGTGATTCCAATTGAGAAAATGCCGTGTCCTCCCACTTTCTGTGCAACGGTCATCGCCCCCCGTTTGTACAGTATAACATGCGTCTAAAAATCCCCCCGACCGATTGAACAGTCATCGATAAATTGGATAGACTACGATAGAGCGTTGTCTAAAAGATGATGCAGTCTGGCGCTCGGGCGACAGAAGGTCGTCGGGTCCATAAAAATTCAGATCAAGTAAAATTGAATTAGGCGAGATCTGGAGTCGTGATATGACCAAAGCGAAAACAGTATGAGCAAACCATGTTGAATCTTCAATCTGAATCGACGGCACGTTGGTTAACGCAAGTCGACGAGAATCTTCCAGAAATCTTGATCGATCATGCACATTGTGAAAAGAAGGCCGCTGCTTGTGCCCTGAATCTCATAATGGCTTACGTCGATCATTCGGAACTGGTCGATGAATTGGTAACAATCGTGAATGAAGAATTGGAACATTTTCAACAGGTACTCGAGCTTCTCAGGAAACGCAGTATCCCATTTGGTCGTCAGCAGGCGGGCGGTTACGGTCGACAATTAAATGATTTGGTTCGTAAATTCGAGCCCTACCGGGCGATCGACCGATTTTTGATCGCCAGTTTGATTGAGGCGCGTTCTTGCGAACGTTTTGCGCTCCTCCGCGACCACGTTCCGGATCGTGAGTTGGCTGATTTTTACGGCAGCCTGTTTGAGTCCGAAGCGCGACATCACACGACCTATGTCAGGATGGCCAAAGTGTTCGGTTCCGATGAAATGGTGAAAGAACGTTTGGAGGAGCTGTCCGCCTTGGAGACAGAAATCATTTATCGAGGGGACCCGTTACCTCGCATGCACAGCTAAAGGGACTCTCCTGTCGCGGAAACGTCGATGTCTGCGCTTTAAACCCACCCGTTTGGTTTCAAATTCATGGTTGTCCACGGAAAACAGGTATCGATTTGCGAGGTCGTTGAGAATTCCCCATTTGCCAAAATGATTTTATGGGTTGTTGGGAGAGGATTCTGGAGTTGTCGGTGATTTCGTCGCTGGTTTCAAAAGGCGTTTGATCAATTGGTTTGAAATCTTTGGAAGTCGCCGAGCGATTTGTGCCAGCCCTCGAGCAGCCAGAGGGAAAGACAAGAACGTCCGATCACTTCGTATACCATCGACGATTCGGTTCGTCGCTTGAGCCGTAGAAATGCTAAAGGGGCGGAAGCGAAAGTCGTTCGTAAAAGGACTGCGAATAAAGCCCGGTTGGACCAGCAGAAACCGAATGTTTGATTCGCGATATTGCTCTTGAAAGGCTCGCACGGCTTGGTTCAAAGCCAATTTAC
>JBGSIY010000626.1:0-5066 GCA_041742275.1 Pirellulaceae bacterium
TTTGTCATCGGGAATTCGCGTATCCGTTTGAGACGCAGGGTGCCAGCAACTGGATGGGGCGTTACTTTTTTTCCGGCGGGATGATGCCCAATCAAGATTTGTTTGCGCGGTACACCGATGATCTCAAGATCGTTCAACAATGGGAATGGAATGGTCGGCACTACGAGCGGACCAGCAACGCATGGGCGGCAAATATGGACCGAAACCGAACGGCGATTTTGAAGCTTTTCCGCAATTGTTACGGAGAGGGTCAAGAAGTTCGGTGGTTCCAACGCTGGAAAATGTTCTTTCTGGCTTGTGCGGAACTTTTTGGTGCTGATCAAGGCAACGAATGGTTTGTGGCCCATTATTTGTTTGAAGGGGTTGCGTCGCCCCGTGCTGCCGTGGAGTCCGGATCATCCAAATCGATCCCGTCGGCGTCCGGTCGCTGAGTCCTTCTAAAATCCATGGGATATTGGGTCCGCATCGTTCGTTTCCTTCCGAGAGTCAACCGTAAGAACAACGAATCTTGCTCCACAGGGCTCTTGGTTTCTATATAAAAAATTGTCCCGAACTCGATTGCTTTTTTCATGTCGCCCCTGGACGTGCCAACGAGCAAACGCGACGAGCCAATCGCTCAAAATAGGTGTTTCGAGCTGTATATTGAGAGATTGCTCGCAGATAAAAATCGTCTTTTCCCGTTAACTAAGTGTCCACTGACAGGGCTGCAGCCACCGTGAATATTTTTGATGATTTTTGACAGATTTGAGAATTTTTTTGCTGTTGATGGCGGAAACGTACGAAAAGGGTTTTCCGCCCTTTACCCTCTTTTCCGATCGCTAAGGATCGGGCACCTCGCATGATGAAAAAGTTTGTGATTTCGGGCTTTTAGATTTTTCGTCCAATGAAAAAAATCTCGGCCCTTCTGAAATAGACTCCTGGGGTTTTCCGAAAAGCGGAAACATCCGAACGACCTCTTCCGTGGCTTTTCCGCGGGTTTTCCTCCTATCGTTGGGCGTGGCAGCTGAGCCTGAGTTGGCGAGCTGGCCTTTGTTTGACCCAGCATCTATTTTGAGGAAATCGCTATGAAGACGACTTTGATTGAACGTGGTAATCACTGTGAAAAAGAAATCCGCTTGGGCGTTCCTCAAACGTGCGCTCAGGGATCTGGGGGACGTCCCCCGATTAAACATGCCATTGCCCATGACTTCGAAGACGATGGTGCCGAATTCGGGGAGCCGAATGTTTCAACCTGCTTGCGACGAGCACTGCAGATGAGTTGGCACCGTCATCAGGCACAAGCCAATGGCGTTCACGCGGAGGTCGCGCGATATGCTTCTCTAAAAAAGCAATTCATTACGTTGGCAATTGGAGCCGACCGAAATCGACAAGTGCGTGTTCGAGGCTCAGAGGTGGGCTGGCTGTGGTCGGTGCGGTTTAAACTCCGAGGCCAAACACGTGCGCTGCATGTTCCCAAACGAGCGTTGATTGATGTTATTGCCCAGAATCCTGATTGTCTGTCGCGTCCAATGGATCGGCTCGATCATTGGTGTCAATTTACGGCCCAGATTAGCCAGGAACAAATCGTCGAAGACAACCTTGTTGTTTGGCTGAAGCTGTTGGGAACGTTGGAGGTCCCTCCCAGCATTCGAAATCGAGGCAGGAAGTTAGTGACGTGTCACACGGAGGGGAGGCCGGTGAGCCGGTGGGACCTGTTGCAGGTTCAACGCAAAATTGAATCCTGGTTGCGCTACGCAAAATAAACCTTTTTTAAAATTTGGTGATGGGCGTTTTTGGCAGCGCCCATCATTTTTTTTTAATTAGAATAAGTGGCCGGTTTTGCGAACTGTTTCAGGATCATGAAATGCCCTTCCATTCAGACAATTTCAGTGCCATTCTCAGAGAAGCCCCATTACTAGAAAAGGCAATAATCAACGCGTTTGTTCAGGACAGTGTTACTGGAGTCCAACGAGAGTCCATAAAAAAAAGTTTGCGAAATTGGAAAAGCGGCAGGAACGTTCCGGAACTCGAGAAACAAAAAGTTTTGCGGAACGCAATGATCGAGTTTGGAGTGGAACCCACTCGAATTAAAACGTGTGGATTCGAAATTGAAGATGTTGATTCTTTGGGAAGTCAGTCTCGAATATTGGGCTGGAATGACCGTGTTAGCGATTTGGAAATTCATTGCTTAAAAAACGGTATCGATTACGCCGAAGGGCGGCAACTTTCGGCGGGGGAAGGATACTTGCGATTGAAGTTTCTGCAACACAACTTGCACCGTTTGAATCGCCTCTTCCCCAGTCAGCATACTTATGAGTCAACGCGATACGTTGGTCGTGGTATTGATGACCGGCTATCGGAATTCTCGCACGCTCAGTCGGGCAAGAATCTTTTTTTTGTGATCAATTTTTCTGGAGCCGGCAAAACGACGAGTCTGTTACATCATGCAAATCAACTATGGCTGCAGGGCAATCCAACGCTTTTCTTGAGCGGAGCGGAATTCGCCCACTCACCTTCGGTTAATTTGGAGGGTTCGGCGATCGAGACCTTTGCACGGGCCTTGAATTGGACGGATGATTGGCAGGTCAACGCAAAAAATATTGACCAGGACTCACCCTGGCATTCGCTGTTACGGGACCCGCATCTGAGGCAAAGCTGGGTCCAACTGAACGAAACTTTTCGAGAGGAGAATAAAATCCTGCCGAACAAGGGCCAGGCCAAGAGTCGAAAATTGGTAATCATTTGGGACGCGATCGACCGGTACAACGGTCCGTTGGATGAACTTCCGGCCTGCTTGTTAGGTGTCGTCGAATTTTTGAGTTCTTTTGATCAATTCAAAATCATCGTCAGTTGTCGTCGTGAAGTCTGGTCGAAATTGAACTTATCGAGTCTGTTGATTCAGCAACCGCAGATTGCAGAGCGTTTGGTGAATGCCCAACCAGGAAATCTGCTGGAATTTAAGCGGTTTGGCAGTTGTCGCATGGAAAGTGATTTAAGTGACAGCGGTTATTCTGCAGACAGATTTGAACGAGCCGTTTCGTTGCATTGTGAATGGTTCAATGTGAAGATTAGACAGGGCGAATCCAAATATTCGCAGGCCTTTTTTGAGACAGCGCGCAACCCGCTTTTTTTGAGACTTTTTTTTGAGGCCAATCGGGGGCAAACGCTGTCGCTGAAGAGACCGCCGCGGATATGGAATACCTATTTTCGTTTCATGGGGAAAAAGCGAAATTTCTTTCGTCGCGCGTTGATCGAAAAATTGGGAATCGAGCTGCATGGTTGTCGCGTGGCTCAAGATGCCATTGATGAATTGATCACCCGATTTATTTTGCAGTGTTCCGTATATCTGTTTTGTCAAAAAAAGACGGAAGTGTCGAAATGGGAACTACAACACCATCTGGAGAATTGGTGGTTACTGCGAAAAGCCGGTTTGCCGAACCAAATGCATCCAGACGAAAGGCCCGAGATTGGTTTTCATCATTTGCTGGATCAGAGCCTCCCGCATGACTTGCCTGTCGAGATCCTGGCTTTTGATTCTCAAGTGTTTGTGTCGGCCCTGCTGGATGAGGCAGGAACGTCCGGACTGTTGAACACCCATGGAAACTCGGTTCGCTTCGACTTTGATTGGTACTACGAGTTTTGTTTGGGGCGGGCAATCGGCCATGCTTGTATCGAAAACCCAGACCAAATCGGCAGGATTGTGGAGGGCCTGGAACAGGCGTACCGACGGGACTCAAGAAGCGTCATGGAAGCGTTAAAATTGGCGATCGTGCATTGTGAATTTGCATGCGACACTCCCGTGTATGTTCAAGTCCTTTCGGTTATGGCTCAATTGAGCTATGAATTCCAACAAAATGCATGCCACACGGTTCGTTCTCTAGGAATGATGGTTGAAGACTTTGATTTTCTGCACCACCGCGATGCTGCAGGGAATCCGAATGACGACATTATTTCTTATTCACCACGATTTCAGAAGTATTGGGATCTGCGGAATGGTACATCGCTGGAACGAAACCAACTCGCGAAACGAGTCTCTCGTGAGATTGAACATGTCTTAGTGAACTGCATCGATGTCATCGCGAAGAAAGGCGATTTTGTTTGTCGTTTTGATCTTCGAGATGCCATTCACGCAATACGTCGTTCGCATCCTCAGGAAACGCAAGGTTTGTTACAGAGATGGTACTCGCCTGAAAAAGAGGTCGGCAATGTAAAATTGACCAAACAGGACTACAGCAGGCTGATGTTGCAGATGGTCGTCGCCATCGACGTTTTGAGTTATGGAGATGCCGAAGACCTGTTGCCTCTGATCGACATCATGACCAGTTCCTATTCGTTCGATGAAGAGTTCCAGTTTTGGACTCGTCGCTTTTCGGCAGTATCGATCAATCAACTTTTGGAAGGCTTCCAATGGGAAATGGGCAACGATTCGCAGATCGAAATTATTCGACGAATTTTTGCGGCTTACGACAACCTTTTACAACCGACATTAAATCCCGTCGAAGAGGCAATGTTACACGAACAATTCATAATGTTTGTGGCTCGCTGTCCCGACTTGATTGAACAACAAAGTCGTTGGAAATTTTTAGGCGATCGCCAAGTTTTCCATGATTGGTCTCATGTGGCGCGGCAACTGGGAGTGCTGAATGTCAACAATCGATGGGTTCGTGACAACAAAATTCCCAATGACCATTTAGACTTTTTGGAGTGGGTCCGGACGTCCATTCCCCATGATCGTGCTGAAATCGCCAACGGCAATTCAGTGGCTTCTACAATCACTGCCGGGGTATTTGCCCAGGCGATCAGTACGCTGTTGTTGAAGCCCACTCAGGTGATTGAAGAAGATGATCTGCAATACGGCGCGACTGAAATCGCATCGTGGGATTCGCAAGCTAAACTGGCGATTGGTTTTTCTGCCGAGTTTCTAACGGTTTATCACCAAAATCACCATGAGTGTCGCGAGCGGCTATATGGAGTCGTTGATCGACTCTTTTCGTCCGCCCAAGCGCCGGCACATGTATTATTTGGGGCTCATTTTTTTGAACCACCTCGTGCTGAGATTCAGGATCTCCGCCGAACGGGCAATCACA
>JBGSIY010000627.1:0-3408 GCA_041742275.1 Pirellulaceae bacterium
GTGCGGCGTTAAAATTCGAGGTCCGGCATGTTCGCGAAAGTCCACGTTGGCCAGAGCCAATCCGTTCAGGGCATCGGCGTCCACAAGCATGGGTGCTGCAACATCGGCGTAAAGCCAGGCCAGGATTCCGTTCAAATCGTCAGACTGCCCCAACCCAGGCCCCATGATGACAACATCGGCCCCCGCAACCAAACGCCCGATAGCATCGCGGGCTGCCCGGGCAATCAAACCGTCGCGACTGGGCAGCGGCACCACCATCAGACACGGCGAAACTCCTCCCACGCGATCAACTGCCTCATGTGCCGTGCCAATGGTGACCACCCCCGCACCACTTCGTAATGCTGCGAGCCCGGTCAGCCCTGCAGCACCAGCCATCGATGCCGATCCGGCCAAGACAACAATATGCCCAAACGTTCGTTTGTGCGAATCGTTTGGGCGAGTGGGGATTCGAACCCAAGGGTGTATTGGTGTCGACATCTTAGTTGGGCACATGATGAAATTTTTGTGAAGCGATCAAGGCTGCCAAATAACCGGCCTTGAAGCCGCCATCGATATTGACGACCGCCAGGTTAGCGGCACTACTATTTAACATACTCAACAACGCTGTGACCCCGCCCAGACTGGCCCCGGTCCCCACACTGGTCGGAACCGAAATGACGGGAGATGAAACATAGCCGCAAATCAGACTGGGCAAAGTCCCCTCTCCGGACACGACAACAACGACAGCATGTGCCCCGAGCTCAGCCAGTCGTTCTTGAATTCGACGAGGACCATCGGTACCGATATCCGTAAATATTTGCGATCCAACCCCCATCCATTTCAGCGTCTCGGCCGCCTCTTCGGCCACCGGCAAGTCTCCGGCGTTGGCCACCAAAATCGGCACCATTCCCACCACCGGTCGCGATGATGAATCCAAACGAAAGGTCCTGCCAGCCGCGTTGTAAGCGCCTGTTGGAAATTGATCGTACAACAGGCGCCCTTCGGCATCCTCGATTTGTGTCACCAGCACGGGCAGCCCCGCTGTGATTCGTTGTTGCACCAACTGCCGCACCGCCTTGATCGATTTCCCAGCACCGTAGATGACTTCAGGATATCCTCCCAACATCTCCGGGACTGGACCGCTAGCCGAATCGGGGCGTGTGGGCACCTCCTGGACGTGAGCATTTACCGCTGCCGATGCATCTACTCCCTCGCCTGTCTCCGCCGCCTGAGACGCCACGCCTTGGCGAGCCGCTTCAGCCATCGCAACTGAAAATTGCTGAGTCAGATCGGCCAACGTTAGACGGCCGGCTCGAAACATTCGGGCAGCTTGCTCAAATTGATGTCGATTCATTTTTGTCGCTAAAAAATTGTGCTGGTGAACGTGAATTATTGGGGAAATGTTTGTTCGTAAACCGGGCGTCGCTGCCGATGCCTCGGTGACCCATTTGTCGATTTCCGAACCCGAGGATTTAAGGAGTTGTCAGGAGTGGTGTCATGGGTCCCGGCGTCAAGCAGTCGTGGGGCATCAACCCCGTTTTCCACCGACGGCTCGGACACCCTTGGCTCATGGACCAATGGCTATCGCCGTTCGCCAGATCACCACTGTCGCAGCCAACAACAAAAAAACAGGGGAGGAACCGTTGCGAAACTGTTCGCTGTTCGTTTCCCAGGCATGGTTATCACCATCCCATCGTCCGTTGCCACGAAATTTTCCAACCCAGAATCGCACCATCCTCTAGCCCGATGTTATCAAGCGAGCCAATCCTCTACAATGTGCGAGGCTGAGAACAGAGGGTTGCCAGCTGATGTTGGGACACATTTTGAAACCGTTTTGAAGAAGAAATAGATGAAGTCAAGTTGCGTATTAGCGTATTCGGGTGGACTGGATACGTCAGTTATTTTGGGCTGGTTGATGGAACGTAACTACGATGTCCACGCCGTTTATATTGACTTGGGTCAACCTTGCGAGGACAAAGAAGCCATTCTCGACAAGGCCAAAAAGATTGGCGCCGCTTCCGCAGTGATCATCGATGCCCGCGAGGAACTTTGCCGCGATTTCGCCTTCCCGGTTTTGCAGTTCCAGGCGAAATACGAGGGGATCTATCTCTTAGGGACTTCCATCGCGCGACCGTTGATTTCCAAATGCTGCCTTCAATATGCGAGAAAGGTCGGAGCCACTTCCTACGCTCACGGGGCCACGGGCAAAGGCAACGATCAATGCCGCTTCCAGTTGGCCGCCGAAGCTCTCGATGCCAATATAAAAATTATCGCCCCCTGGCGAATAGAAGAATTTCGCAACGAATTTCCCGGCCGCAATGAACTGATCGCCTTTTGCGAGAAAAACAATATCCCCGTCAAAGCGACTTCGAAAAAACCCTACAGCAGCGATGAAAATGTTTTGCATATCAGCTACGAAGCCGGCGAGCTTGAAAAACTGGATATCAGCGGTGTCAACCTAGTCGAATTTGGTATGACTGTCTCGCCGCAAGACGCCCCCGATGCGGTGGAACAAGTGACCATCGATTTTGAGAAAGGGGTGCCGGTGGCCGTCAACCAACAACAACTCGCTCCGTTGGCGATCGTGGAAACCCTCAATCAAATTGGGGGCCGCAATGGGATCGGGCGGATCGATATGGTTGAGAACCGTTTTGTGGGGATGAAGAGTCGCGGAGTTTACGAGTCTCCCGGCATGACGATTTTGTACGACGCTCATCGCTACGTTGAACAACTGACCATGGACCGAGACCTGATGCACCTCCGCGATCGCCTGGCTCCCGAAGTTGCCGAAATGGTCTATTACGGATTTTGGTATCATCGCAAGTTCGACGCTCTGCTGGCCTTCAATCGGGAAGCTCAGAAGGACGTCAATGGCAGCGTCACGCTGGACTTGTACAAAGGCAACATCAATATTTCCAAGAGAACAAGTCCCAACAGTCTGTACGACGAAGCGATCGCAACAATGGAAGGTGGCGGTTCTTATAATCAAACCGACGCAGAAGGATTTTTGCGAATCCAGGGCCTGCCCAGTCGCGTTCAGGCCAGAACGTCACCACGGAACTATTAACGGAACTATTAACGGAACTATTATTGGAACAAAAAGGGCAACTAATCGGCTCCAGTCTGCTGTCCCTGCGGTCAAAATGTGAGACAGGGATGAAATTGGGTTGCTTGTCGGCTATTGTCAACGTTTGTTGCCCCGAGATCTCTGTTCACAATTAAAGTTATCAGCTCGTATTCAATTGGAAACTTGCCAAAGACCCGTGTGGAAATAACCTAAATTCAATTAACTCGATTTCTGATTGGATGGTCAGCTCTTCATGCTATTGATTGGCGAAAACCCGGTGTTACAACGCGAGCTGCTGGTCAACTTGCGGACCATTCGATCGTTCATCTTGCTGCTCATTTATCAGGTTGTTTTGTCCGGCG
>JBGSIY010000628.1:0-5055 GCA_041742275.1 Pirellulaceae bacterium
GGACGGTAACGGAACGATCGTTTGGAGTGTCACCAACGAAGACCTCGGCGAACCCTTGTTTGCCGATCCTTGTGGAGCTCAGCGGCTCCCCAATGGCAACACGGTTGTGACCAGCTATCAAGCGAGTGGGGATCAAGTCAAAATTTTTGAAATCACTCGTGACAAAAAGGTGGTGTGGGTATATTCAGGAATGAAATCCGGCTTTCACCACTTCCAAATCCTCACCACCAATGGCCAGGCAATAGCCGAGAATACTTGGAAATGACCCTTCCGTCTCATTTACTACGACTCGGCCACGATCACGATTTCTGGCAAAGAAGGATTCGATAGCCCCGGGCTGTTCTCACGAAAACAAATGCAATATGCGTATCGATGTGGGCGCTGAGTAACAGAGTGTGTAGAGTCACACCGAATGATATTTTCGGAGGCGGATCTGGCTAAGCTTCGCGAAATGAAGACAAGTTGTGTAACAGTAGCACTTGGCGAGATGACAAAACTTAAAATTGCTAGGCATCGTAACGACGCTTCTATCGCCTGAGAGCGACCACGCAAATTATTGGGTGGCTAAGTAATTGTCCGGAATTAAGTTCCCGGATTGAAGTTAGTAGCTCAACTCTCCGAGTTGAAAAATCACGGCTCGGAGAGCCTTGCCACATTGAGCCAAATCGCCAGTTTATTTCCGGACAAATCCTAAGGCGCCGTTAGTCCCACCAGACCTGATGGGCATCGCGATGGACTGGTTGCAATTTGGCTTTCGTTTCGTCTGGCAAGGGGCGATATTGGGTTTGATTAACCCATTGGTTTATGGGGCAATCGATTCCGCCACTGATACCGACTAACGTATGTTGAATGCGCTTGTTACCCTCGCGAACCGTCTGTTGTTTGTGATTCATTACCGAATCCACTTCACGCGCTACGTTGTCTAATTTTGGAGAGTAGGTCAGGTTTTCGGGGCTGTCGCTACGGCCAAAGTAAGTTAAATTCCAGTCGACCAAACGATCAAGCTTTTCGCGTTTGATTAGGGAGCAAACCAGAGCCAAATCAAAAACGTTGCGCAGTTCGTTGAAAATGGGTTTGTTCTGAGCGATGGCGTCAAAGTGTTTCGAGAAGTCCTCAGCGAATTCTTTCGTCGGCCCGATCGATTTACCCGTATGGATCCGGGCCCCTTGTGGGTCGAGCAATTCCGTTTCGCTGAGAACTTTTACGCCCGTCCCATCGAGTTGGAATAGACGTTTCGATGAATCGACCGAGATGCCTTCGTAGTCCAAGGTGAACCACCAACGAGCAACGTCCAGCGGCAGCGGTTGTTTTCCTAAATCTTTTGAGGCGCGGTCCAGATAGCTGGGAACTTCATCAACGGCTGGCTCCAATCCCATCCCGATGAGTTTCATGCGGTAATCGGCTTCGACTAAAATCCGAGCGGTCGTTGTGTTGCGTGGAATGCCAAACACATCAATGTCCTGCCGTCCCAATTGTTGTTGGAGTTCACTCCGCCAAGCTTTGCCTGTTAATTTGGAGGTCGTTAAGAACTCTTGCGTCGCCGCGAGATTTTGCTGGCGAGGCGTGATGGAACATCCGAATCGTCCACCGTCATACCAAACACTGCGTAAACAATTGACAAGGTCGTCTAATTGCAAAACGGGCCGACCTGTTTGGGTGTTGACCACAATCCCTTCGCCATTGCGATGACACGGTCCGGCGGGGCCCGCAATCACGATATCGTTACTCTCTGGTATTACCAGCAAATAGTGCAGATCGTAAATGCCGGCCATATTCTGCAAGTCATCCGGCAACGGTTTCCCTTGAACCGCACACATTTGTGCCGCACGTTCCAATTGAATCAAGGAAATTTGTCGAATAGCAGAATCTTCCGACGGCAGGTTCACTTGTTGATTCAACGCCAGTTTGGCTTTGAGGCGATCTAATCTTCCGGAACGATCTGGTTGAAAGCGATGCAGTGTACCCAGAGCATCAATATAAACCCCGGAAACGTAAGGTAAAATCGTTCCCTCGCCTTGAGTCGTTGCCCAGTCATCTGGAGCCACTGTGGACTGAATCAGGTTGATCAGGGGCGTGAAGTCTTGCATGGTAATCCCTCCAGCGCCGCCCCGTGGCGTCGCCGCGGAATCAGCCGCCCCCTGCCTGGGGCGATCAGAGCCCGCACCACTAGAGTTGCGTATTCCATGAAACAGGCCAGAGGCCGTCGAATTTAATAACCGATCCGACGAAATGCGTTGGGCTGATTGCCACATCCCATGATAAGCCCCCGAACGCATTTGGGCTTGAGCCAATTCGGACCAGATCGCGTCTGATTGTTCACTGGGCAATCGTTCTGCGATTTGAGCCGCCAACGAAAATTCTCCATGCCGAATGGCATCTGCTGCTGTGCTGGACGTTTGCGCACGAGCTTGCTGCGGAATCGCGGCGATTAGGCCCAGCAGTAAAACAGCGACCCCCACGCGGCACATCGAGGTTCCAGTCCTAAAGATGGCTCGAGCCGTTCCGTTGGCCCATTCGGTTGCTGTAGGGATGCCGTGGTTACTCACCAAAACGCAAGGCCGCCCATTTAAAAAATTGTTCATCGGTTTCTCCTCGATAAAAGCCCTGCCCGAGATCAATTGTAAGGGGCGCAGAGCGATTCGACAACTAAATTTGCCGATATCTGAGCTGCGAAGCAAAAAAGCTCGCGTTACCATAGGCAACGCGAGCTTTTTTAGGGAAAATTGGAGATTCCATCAGACTATCAATCTATTGACCGTCGCAACCACAACTCGCTGTGATCGAGTTGCCAACGCAACTATTGATCGGCGAGCAAGCGTCGTAGTTGGAGGCACCACGATTAAACAAGCGGCAACGATGTCCGCAACCATGCAAGTTGCCCAGAACGCGGGAGACGCATCCGCTTGCGTCGCTGGACTCGCAACCGCAATCACTGGCGAAGTGCTGGTGTCTCAAGCGGCAACCGCCCCCATTGGAATGAGAACCCAACAGACCGCCACCACACTTACCGCGTCCAGCAAAATGATGGCCCAGCCCGTCGCTTTCGCAATCGCAAGCTGTCGGCCAGCCAAAACAATTATTTTGGCAATCCTTCCCGCCTCCAAAACAACCTCCTCGTCCGATTCCACAGCCATGACAACCCTCGCGGCGTCCTGCGAAATGATGGCTGAAAAAACCTGAGGCAACCGGGCCAACCCCTTGATCGCAACCTTGATCACAGTTGGCAAAGTCCGTACCGCAGCCATGACCGCCACGACCGGCAAAATGATGGCCACAACCCAAGCGACCGCCCAATCCGCCGCCGCCCAAATGTCCTCGCCCGCAGGCACCTGCACCGCAGGCATCTTGTCCGCAGGCACCACGTCCGCATCCACCGCGTCCGCAATCGCCGTTCAATGTGCAATCTTCATAACAGTAGTCGCTCCACAGCGCTTCGGCTTCGGCATTGGAAATTGCGCGTCCACAATTCGCCCCGCCGAATAGATGGCTTTTGAAATGGCTGACATGCTCGGAAAAGGCGCCGTGGCCGTAGGCCGTTTGACCTTCCGCCTGCGCCGGGCAAAAGCAGGCCAAGACAAGACCCAAGGTGCACAACGCGAGACTACTTTGTTGTAAATGTTTCATATACTACCTCTCCAATTTTCAGTTCGTGTACCTAATAGGTTCTTTGATCGCAAGCGATGAGGTTCTGGTTCCACCTATGAACCCGGCTCATCCGTTATGCCAACAGCGCCTTGGAATGGCTTTGCACCGGCTAGAGGTGAGGATGGGGATGACTATCATTTGTCATCAGGTGAATCGTGTTTTGACTGTTGTTGCGTTTTTAGGGATATCGCTCCAGGGTAGTTCGTCGCATCTTTCAAGCAAACAAAATTGAAAATGCCGTATTTTTGGAAAGTTCGCTGTCGGGAGGTATTTCTTTGAGGAAGGGCGAAGTGGGACCTGTTAGCGAATACAAGCCGATTCCTCTCGTTGCAATGACAAATCGCATCATGCGTGAAATGTGCAAGTTAATCGTTGTACCGACAGTGCCGGTTATAACGGCCAAGCTGGATTATGAGAAAATGCGTATTTACGCAGAATCATGTCCAACGCATTGTTGACTTCCCGTGGCAGTGCGAACGCTGTGGGAGGGGTGGTGGGACCGAAGCCGGACCTCAACGGACAAATTGAATGGCTGTTGCAGCGGGTGGTGTCTAGCCGCACTCCAGACTCCCCGACGCCTTGTGAGCGCGCCCGTCAACATAGGTTCCTGGGCCGTCTTGGCGGTACCATTTGGTCAAAACATGGTTCCAATCCTCGAGTGATTTTGCACGAGCAAAGTCGCCTCGAACCATTTCAAATTCGGGGTGCGACGCCGCGTACTTGATTCCAAACTTACGCATTAAAATTCCAGCCCGCATTGTTCCATATAGAGACTCAGCCAAACGATAATGCTCTTCAATCGTTTCCCGTTGTTGGAAAAGAGTTGGAGGCGGTGGAAGGATGCCCGTCTCCGCCAGTTCACGAACCTGATTGAAGATCCATGGATTGCCAATGGCACCTCTCGCGACGGTAACGCCATTGATCCCTGTCTGTTGCAGCATGTTCAAGCAGTCCTGCGCTGTGAACAGATCACCACTCCCCAAAATGGTTTTGTCTCCCACGTGCCGCTTCACCTCAGCCAGAAATTCCCAACGACTGGGGCCAATGTATTTCTGAACCACCGTTCGGCCATGGACGGTGATCGCAGCGACACCATGGTGGAAGGCACCATCGAGGATCTCAAAAAAGTTATCTCGGCTGGCGGCTGTATCATCGATGCCACGCCGCATTTTAACGGTTACGGGAATGTGGGCCGGCACGGCGTCGCGAGTTCGTTGGACAATTTCCAAGGCAGTCGCTGGTTGACCCAAATGATAACCACCTCGACAACGACCGAGTACTTTTTTCACAGGGCAGCCGAAATTAATATCGATCACATCGAAACCTGCCTCAACCATTTTGATGGCTCCGGCTGCAAATTGTTCCGGCTCCGCGCCCATGAGTTGCCCGCCGACGGGATGCTCTTCGTCC
>JBGSIY010000629.1:0-2980 GCA_041742275.1 Pirellulaceae bacterium
AACGTCCCAGTTGCAAATCGCAACGAGGTGGGCATGGACCCCTCATGTTGCCGGTCGCCATGACAACTGGCACACTGCAAGCGATAGATCTCGGCCCCCTGCTCGAAACGCTGCTGATTTAATGTTGTGATCAATCCCCGATGATCAATTTCCGCTTCGTAGGCGGGCAAAGGTGCCAGGCTCGCCCCGACTCCCGCCGGTCGCAATTGCATGGCGCTGACTTCCCCTCCGCGAGCCAGTTCTTCCAAATATCGGATCAGATCCACAAACGCACTTCGATCTCCCAGGACGTTCGCCAGCCCCTCGGGCATGCTGGATAGACTGACCTGCTTCTGGTCTTCGATATCATCTCGGGCGATGACCAACGGTTGTTCGGGTTCTTCGATTCGGTCAATTGTCAGTTGCTGCTCGTCCGCGGCCGTCACGATCCCCATGACTTGCCGACCATCGATCAATTGAACCAGCGTCGTTTCATACCCCTCGCGAATCACGGCCGATGGATGCAATACCGATTCGATGAGTTGCAAGACGCTGACATCACGACGTTCCGTCAAGGCCGGTCCTAATCGCCGCCCCAACGTTCCCGCATCGTGGCATTTGGCACAGTTCAACTCCGGACGATAGAACGCAATCGCTCCGCGCACGGGGTCCCCGATTCGGAGGACTTCATCTGCGAGGGCCTGTTGATCCTCGGCGGCCAAACGTTGGGTCAGCGATGGTTCTTGAGCGGGCAATACAGAGACCATCGCCGAAATCCACACCGCACAGCAGCCCAAACCGATCCAACCACTTCGCCAACTATTCCACGCCATTCGATTCCACGACATCGTGCAGATGCTCCGAGTATAAAAACACGTTCAAAAAAAAAGAGCCGACGTCCCTCAATATGACTTCCGCTGCGTGAATTCCGCTGCAATCAGCTGCGATTGCCTGAGCCCGAACCCGGCCAAGTCGACCACCAATTTCGGAATAATTGCCATTGAGATTTCAAGAATTCGCGCTGGCTATCAGAGAGACGATCCGTGGAATTAAAGTGATGTTCGTATTCTGGGTTGCCTTCCAAGACCATCAGATACTTGTAGTGCAGAACCAGATCGGGACCTTCATCGAAAGTCGACAACACGTGCAAGGCAGCATCGAGTTCTTGGGCCCATCGTCGCGACTCCACACACCCGGCGGCGGCTTGCTCGCACAACTGCACGAGCCTGAGAATCTCACGCGGCAAGGCATTACCCACACCTGTAATCGCTCCTGCGGCACCACAATTCACAAAACCGTGAAAGACCTGGGTATCGACCCCCGCCATCAATGTCAGCGTCGCGTCACCACTGGTAATGTGCTCGGCGGCATAGCTCAACGAACTCGCGCCGCCAAATTCTTTGAACCCCACCAAATTGGCAAACTGCCGCCGCAAATCAAAAAACAAATCGGCTTTGGTTTCAAATCCATAATAGGGGCTGTTGTAAATCACCGCGGGCAGATCTCCCGCCGCGACCAAGATCCTGGCAAAATGGTCTCGCTGGGCAACGGCCGAGGTGCCGCGGGAAAGGACCCGAGGAATCACCATCAGTCCCTGCGCCCCCACCTGACGCGCGTGAGCCGCATGCTCGGCGGCCAAACGTGAATTCTGAGCCCCCGTCCCGACGACCACCGGAACCCCCGCCGAGACCAATCGAGCCACGCCTTCTTGTCGCTGGGCATCCGTGAGCAAAGGCCAATCTCCCATCGAGCCACAATAGACGACCGCTCGCATTCCCAAATCGACTAGCTCTTTTCCCTTCTTCACCAACGCCTCAAAATTGATATTGCCCTGGGCATAACAGGGAGTCATCAAGGCTGGGATACAGCCACAAAAAATATTCTTTTCGACAGACATGAAGTTCCTTTAAACGTTCAAACGATTCAATACGATTACTCATCAGCAAAACAATAATCATTCATTCCAAAAAATTTTCTCCCGTGGCTTGAAATAGCGCAAGTGAACCTCGCTCACCGATTCCAGCTCCCCCCACGCATCGCCAGCCCGACGCTCTAGTTTAGCCTCCCCCGCCGATCGACTCCAGTGTCATTCACCAACAGCCCCGCCGTTTACGATTTGCCGAGAATGCATTTTGCGGCGTTGCGGCCGGGAATCCCGCTCACGGCTCCTCCTCGCAGGGCGGAGGAACCTGCACGATAGATCTGAGGATGCTCTGTTTCCACGCCCCACGTTCCAACTTCGGCCGGATCATCGGTGAAAAACCATGAAAGGGAGTTATGAA
This sequence comes from Pirellulaceae bacterium, assembly GCA_041742275.1. GTDB lineage: Bacteria > Planctomycetota > Planctomycetia > Pirellulales > Pirellulaceae > BJ22. The sequence goes on from JBGSIY010000629.1 coordinate 2,262, forward strand.
AAATGTTTCCCAAGTCCAATCCGATTTCGCGTTCCAAATCTTGTGGCGTGCGAATTTCAATGCACGGTTTCCCTTCGCGGTCCAGTGCCAGACAATCTCGAAACGACTCATCACAAATCCGCTCTAGTCCATCCAAGTACCGTTCCTGAATTTGTTCTCGCCGCGCGTCATGATCCTGCTCAAACAACCGATAGGGCATATCTAAACCAAACAGCGTCAGCGTATGATAGCCGGCCTCCCGCAGTTTGGGTGACAAGATCGAATCGTCGGTCAACGTATGGCAGTACATTTCCCCCGGGGCGGGGTCGGGCATTTGTCGCTGGGCAGCCAGTTGATACGAGGTTTGCATTTGCTCATACCCCTCGTCAATATGAAACGAGCCCGCAAAGGCCTCTTCGCTCGACACCCCCTCCGCTTTTACCTTGGGCAAACGCCGCAACAACATGTTCATCTTGATCACCGACCCTTCATCCGTGGCAGTCGGCTTCCACGGCTGATTCAACAATCGCGAAAACGTCCGAGGCCCGGCGTTGACCAACACATTCTTGGCATCCACGGCTTGACTTTTTCCATCCTTGACAAAACCAACCGTCGCCTGAACACCTCCTGGCTCAATGTTGTTTGCAGCAGCATCGGTGATGAATTCAACACCCATCTCTCGGCAACGACGAACTAAAGAATCGACCAACGCCCGCATGCCGCCCACGGGGACTCGCCAC
>JBGSIY010000630.1:0-2301 GCA_041742275.1 Pirellulaceae bacterium
GAATCAGCCGAAAACCGTCTTGCTGCTGGCTAATATTCTGGAGGACGCGTTGTTACAACCCAGCGACCCAAACAGAGGCAGTCAAAACGGCGTTGACTTGGAAGATTACTTGATGTTCCCGGTCCGTGCCTCGAATGAGGCTGCGACAGATGATGCGATCGCAGGCATCGAATTTATACCTCTGTCGACATGGGGAGGACAGCGAAGTGAATTGATTTTGCAGTATTGCCAGACCACGGGACCGACGACGTACCTGTTGACCCGAATGGATGAAATTTCACTCCTCGCGTTGCTCGAGGAAATTTCAGTCGTGGGAACAAGCCAAGGTCTACGGATTTCGTGGTCACGATTGGGACCCGGTCAAAGTTTTGTGCAGGGAATTAAATTGACTTGCCTGGCAGGCGAGGCAGATAAAGCAGATAAATTGGAAGAGCATTCTCAAGATTGAAACACTCGCGCCGGGCGAAACAAGTCAATATTCATTGTTGGAGTTTGGTCCGCCATCAAATCCGCAATAATCACGGCCGTCGAGGGAGACGCTTGCAGCCCAACACGAAAATGCCCGGCGGCGATCCAGGCGTTCCTCAGTTTAGGGACGGGACCGATATAGGGCATTCCATCAAAACTGGCCGGACGCAAACCGGCCCAAGACTGAAGGGGACGAAGTTCATTTAGTTCCGGTATCAAGTCACCGGCAAATGATGCCAATTCGAGTTGGCCCTGCGGGGTGGGACTCGCGTCAAAACCAACTTCTTCCATCGTTGAGCCCACCAGAATATGACCATCGTCCCGCGGAACAATATAACGGGGGCCTTCGTTGATAATGCAGGAAAATGAAGCATGATCCAATTTGTAGAGAAGCATTTGTCCGCGGACAGGTGTTGTGGGAAGCTTCACGCCCAGGGACTCAAGGATTTGACCTGACCAAGCACCGGCACAAAAACATACTTGGGTGCACGGTAGTGACTCCCCCGCCATTTCCACCGCTACAATTTGGTTTCCGTCCATTTTCAACTGAACACTACCCGAGAACGGAATGACTCGACTGTGCCGATGCATTTCAATCGCTCGGATCAGCGCCTGCAGATGGTCAGGATTGCGGATTTGCGATTCGCCCGGGACCCAAACAGCACGTTCGATCGGATGACGCAAAAACGGTGCCCTTTCCCACAAGTCATGAACCTTTAGCAACTCGTAATGGATTCCGTCCTCCGCCCAAACCAATTCTTGTCCGACCAATGAGGCGATTTCACCGGCGGAGCGAGCGACGTAAAGTCCCCCTGATTGGCGGAAGCCATTATCGATTCCAGTCAGCTCAAATAACTCTTCTGCCCAGTGTTCGTGCAAGTCTGAACCCCGGGCGCACAATTGGTCCAGTGGGTGGGTCGCTGTTTCAGAATTGCTGGGCAACAGAACCCCTGCGCCAGCCCAGGAGGAGGATTTTTGTGCCTCCACACGATCGACGACAGTCACCTGGCGACCGCGTTGTGTCAACTCGAACGCAATCGAAAGCCCAATCACCCCACCCCCCAGGACGACAACGGATTCAGCCATAAATATCGCTCTCGCTTTGAAGTCGTTAATTGGATTGGGAGTATTTTTGCAGTTGCCAGATCAGTTTCTGAACCGACGCTGTTGGACGACCGTCACGAAGATTGTTTAAGACTTGGTTTAGAGAATCAAGATCATCAATATCGGTCAGCGTGGGCAAGAGGCTGTAGGAGAGTTGTTCCTGTTGCAGTCGCTCCAATGTCGTTGGCAAAACGAAGTGGGAACTCCAAGGCATATCGCCGAAGAGGTTTGGGGTATTTTGGCGTAGGCCCAGCAGATAGTAACCGCCGTCTGCGGAGGGGCCTATCACGGCATCGTTCGTCTGCAAAAGTTCCCAGGTGTTGGCAATGAGTTTCGCGTTTAATGCAGGGCAATCGGCGCCCATCACCAGGACTCTTTGTGCGCCGGCATGAAAAGAGTCCTGGAAAAACGTTTGCATCCGCCAGCCCAAATCGCCGGAGGCTTGCGGTTGAATATCCCAGTCGCTACCTGCGAGTTCAGCAAAGTCGCTGGAATTTTCTGAAGGTGAAAAGACAATGATCCGTCGGTCGGCCACTTGGTTCAAATCTCGAATCAAAAACGACAGGCATTCCCAGTGGACTCTTGCCGCTGCATCGTTTCCGATAGATTTTGCTAAACGCGTTTTTACCTTCCCGGCTTGCCAATATTTGGCAAACAATCCCACGGTATTCAATAGCAGAGATCCTTGGTCGTTTTGAAAAAATATCAATGGAGTTTCTTAGTTTAACA